>NZ_JBFAXR010000056.1:0-52634 GCF_040680895.1 Streptomyces sp. NPDC051940
CGGCACGGCGGCCGCCGCTTCTTGGAATAGTGCTCCTGGAGTCCCTTTTGCGATCACCTCGCCTCGGGGCCCCGCCGCAGCGGGCAGCCTGGCGGTCGTCGACGGGTTCAGCCTGCGAGGGTGATGCTGAGGGGGCCCGACACGCTGGTGACGCCCTGCGGGGTGGCGCACTGCAGGAGGTCGGGGGCGGTGTAGGCCACCACTTCCTGCAGGGCCTTCCCGGCGAAGCGGCCCAAGGTGATGGTGCCGGTGCTGGTGACGACGAGCTGTCCGCCGGTGGTGAGCACCGTGTAGGTGCCTTCGTAGTGGCTGGTTGTGTTGTCGTTCCAGGTGAGGTCGAAGGCATCGGGGCCGGCCGGCGGGGTGTACAGGCAGCTCGCGGTGGTGTGGAAAGGGCCGAAGACATGCCGGCCGGAGGTGACCGGGCCGCCCACGCAGCCGGTGAGGTCGGAGGTGTTGGTGACCACGGTCTCCTGGGTGGTGAGCGTGATACCCGGGCTGTAGGTCTGCAGGCCGCTACCGGCGCACGTCATCACCATCGGATCGGCATGGGCAACGGGCGCCACCAGCACGGCCGAAGCAAACACCAGCCCGACCGCCGCGCAGACACCGAGACTGGAACGCAGGCAGCGGCGCATACGACGGTTCACAAGGGGAACCCCTTTCACGAACAGCGGGTGGCGCCTACGAGCCGAACAGGCGCCTGCCGGCTCCCGGCACGCGAACAGCCGACGGCATCGACCACGACTTTGAAGGGCGCGCGGCAAATCCGACCGCCCACAGTCCCCATACCCGATGACCCGCCCGGATAGCCCTGCCGGGGTGACACGTCAGCCGCCTGGCGGCACGCGGTCGCCGGTCCGGGCAGCCGCGCCGAGGACGCAGCGGGGGTGGCGGACCCTTCTGCCAACGTTCTTCGAGGCCCCCCCGGCCCGCAGGCGAGCACGCCGCAACCGGTGCAGTACCGCCCGAGGGCGTCGATGCGGTTAGCGGCCGAGCGGTCGGGCGCGCGGTAGCCGAGCAACCGCCAAGCGGTGCGCTTCGTCCAGGCGCTTGGTGCTTGTGAAGTCCACAAGCGGTCCGTCGACCACGAGGTCCGCGCCCGCAAAGAGGCCGACGCCGGCCAACGTCCGCCGGGGCACTGCTTCGGCTCGGTACGGGCACGCAGCGCCGCCAAAGGCCCGTCGGCGGCCTGGTGCAGCCGGCCGACGACGCTGGCCAGCAGGTCGCGGTGCGCGAGCCTCACCCGTAAAGCAGCCGCCGCACTCGCCCCCGACACCACACACCGCCTCGCCGCCACACTGCGCCAGCACGGCCTCCCGCCCCACGGTGTGTACGCAGCCGCAGTCCTCACCCGCAGCATCGACCACACCCACACACCACCGGCACGCCCCGGCAAGGCACGCCCCGCCCCCAGATCACGCCTCGCAGCGGCCCAGCCCTCCGGCACCGTACTCGGCCAACGCACGGCCAACGCGCCGCTGACAGCGGCGGGGGTGGCGCCACGACAGTTGGCACCTGAGCACGCCGGCCGGCGCCGCCCCCGCCGAGCTGTGCCAGCATGTCGAGGGTGGAAACAACCGACGTCACGCGTGCGATCGCGGCTGCCACGTCACTCGCCGCATCGCTCGGCCTGCCGGCCGACGACGCGGTCGTCGTCCACAACTCGAACAAGCTGGCGCTGCGGTTGACGCCATGCGACGTCCTTGCCCGGGTCGCCTTCCTGGGACAAGAGGTCGCACCGTTTGAAATCGAGCTCGCTGCGCGGCTCACCGAGGCCGGAGCTCCGATGGGCCGGCTGGCCCCCCGGGTGGAGCCACGGGTGTACCCGCGCGACGCCTTCGCAGTGACGCTGTGGACCTTCTACCAGCCCGCGGCACCTCGCATCCCACCAGTGGACTACGCCGAGGCTCTAGCCCGGCTGCACGCCGGCATGCGCCACCTCGACGTGCCAAGCCCGAGTTTCACGGACCGGATCACCGAGGCGCAAGACATCATCGCCGACCCGGACCGCTCACCGGACCTGACCGATGCGGACCGGGTGTTCCTCAGCGGCAGGCTGGCCAGCGCGCGACGGGCGATCGAAGTCCGCGGCACCGTGGAACAGCTGCTGCACGGCGAGCCGCATCCAGGCAATCTACTCAGCACAACGAACGGCCCGCTGTTCATCGACCTGGAGACATGCTGCCGCGGACCCGTCGAGTTCGACCTCGCCCATGTTCCCCAGACGGTCTGCGAACACTACCCGAACGTCGACCAAGGCCTGCTGGACGACTGCCGGCAACTCGTCCTCGCCATGCTCGCAGCATGGCGCTGGGAGCGTGGCGACCAGTTTCCGCATGGGAGGCGATTCGGGGAGGAATTCCTCCGCCTGCTGCGCGAGGGCCCACCCTGGCCGGCCCTCGACGCGGCGACCAGGCGACTGGACGCTCTGTAGCAGGCGCCGCAGGCCACGTGACAGCGGCCGGCGACCCAACGGCCCAATACACGGCGCTGCACGAGCTCCTGCTCCAAAGGATCCCGAGGTCGGTCAGGGCGAGCGATGCGTCCGGGGTGTACACGATTTAGTTCCCGTGCTCTGCAGCATCGTCGAAAATAAACTGCCGGCCTTCTCCCGGATCGCTCCCTGCCAAGGGAAAACCGGCCAGCCAGACCTGCGGACCGATGACGGCGTCCAGCGCCACGCATGCAAGCCGGCCGGCGTCGTAGAACGCCTTCACCCAGCCCGAGAAGTCCTCCCGACCGTACGAACCACCAACCCGTAACTCCGACTCGCAAACCAACAGCGCCTCAGCCACTCCCGCTGGGGTCATCCCGAAGTGCAACGCCCCCACACGGATGTCGGTCCGTAGCACCCATCACTCCGGCTCCTGGCTTTGTTCACGTTCAGCAGCAGCGTTTGTCGATGAGTTCCAGCAGCGGTTGGTCAGCATCCGGGTCGCGGATGTTCCCGAGCAGTAGCGGCAGTGCCGTGTCGATGAGGCGATCATCGCAAGGGAGCTCTGCTGCAGTTCAGGTGGAGTCTCAGCCGCTCGCACCCTGGACGAAGATGCGGTGATCCGGTTCGTGGTGACAGATGCCGAGTGGGCTCGGACTCGGAAGGGCCTGCGCTTCGGGCAGGTCTTCGAGGGCACTGTGGTGAAGGTTCCCTGGCCCGGTGCGATCGGGATCTTCGTAGACATCGGCCTGAGTGTCGGAGGCTTTGTCGACGTTCTGCTGCTGCCGAACGAGGGCGAAAACTGGCCAGCGGAGGGCACGGTTGCCGATTTCGAGATCTGGTGGGCAGACAGCCGCCAGCAAATCCGGCTGAAGCCGTCCAACTCTCTATATCTGCGGACCGACTTCGCAGACTTCGTCGAACGCTTCCGTCCCAGCTGGCCTGCCGACGTCGGCCAGCCCGTTCGTGACTCGGGGCCTGTCACTGCCGAAGAGTTGCGGGCCCTGCTTCGCTCCGACGGGTCGTCGGCCAGCTCCCCTGAGCCCGGAGAAGTGGCCGACGCTCCCAGCGGAACCTAGCCGGCCGCGGCTTCGGCGCGGGCCCGGATGCTGGCGAGGCGGTAGGAGTCGCTGCCGGTCTCGATGACGGTCCCGTTGAAGATGAGGCGGCCGACGATGGCCGCCTCCGTCCTTGAAGTAGTGCTCCTGAACTCCCTCCCGCAATCACCTCGTCCGGGGCCTCGCCGGAGCGGTCGGCCCGGGCGTCGAACAGGCGGCGGGAGTAGACGGCGGGCAGGGGCGAGTGATGTGGCGGCGGCGACGCGCTTGGCCGCGGCTTTGATCGCGGCAAGTTCGTCAAGGGTCATGGCTGCCGCTCGTTGGGTGGTTCCATGAAAATCCGAGGCGGCCTCGATCTCGCGGACCACGCGGGACTTAACGCACCGCTGCCGGTGGCGCCGAGTCAGTACGGGTCCGGGCGCCTTCGTACGCCTGCGGCCGTCCGGCGGCCAGGCAGCGGACGGCCGCACCAGCCTCCGTCAAGGCCCGGCCGCGCAGCGCCGTCGTAAGGGTCGGGAACCCGGCCAGGTGTGCTTCGCAGCCGCGACGCATGCGGCGGACGATCGCGTCGCCCACCAGGCCGCCGCCGACGGTGCCCCGCAGTCCTCGCGGTGCTCGCAGCAGTGGACCCCCACGAAGCCTGTCCACGGCTCGGCGCCTGGAGCGCCCCGGCCCCGCCACGTTTCGCCCGGGCCGCGGTGTTCGGGATCAGATGTCGGACAGGAGCCAGCCGATGTGCAGTTCTTCCACACCCGGGCGGAAGGTCTGCATGAGCTCGGCGCGCTCGGGGTCGTCTTCCGGGAGATGATCGGCCAGGAGGGCCTGCGCGGCGAGTGTCTGGGGCCGGGCACCGAGCGCGGCGCGCAGGTGGAGTGAGCGGCGCAGCATGGCGATCCGTTCAGCGGGCTCCTTGTGCGGCGCGAGGTGTCGGATGACGTAGTACTCGAAGTAGCCGTCGCCGGACTTCGTCGCGAACTCGAGTGCCTTGTCGTATCGCGGCAAGGCGCCCGCCGGGTCGTCGTCGATGTTGTCCAGCAGGACGGCCCAGTGGTACTCGGCCCAACCGCGTATCTTCCCGTCGCCGGTCTCCATCGCCGCGCGGTAGCCGGCCTCGCCAACAGCGCAGTCGTCGGCGACCGCGTTGAAGCTGCTGAGCAGGCCGACAGCAAAGCTACCAATGCCGGGCAAGTCGGCCTCCGCCGCCCCGGTGATCCACTCGGCAGGCGGGTACCACCGAGGGTGGTGACCATCCCCGCGAACATGCTGGCCAGCCCGGTCGCGCAGACCAGTTCCAGGCAGCAGCCGAGTACCACTTCCCGGTCCCGTTCCTCCTCCCCGGTGAATCCGGCCGGATGCCAGGTGAGCCGGCCGGTCACCCGCCGCACCGACGGTGGCGGCAGGCGGCAGGCGGCAGGCGTGAAGCCCTACGGCCGAGGAACGTCGCACCCGGCCCAGTCACGGACGCTGGAGCAGCGGCCACGCAAACCGCAGGCCGTGACCTCGCGGTGGATGTCGAGGACAGACGTGCCGGCACCAGCCCAGATGGCGGGCGACACGGCGCACACACCCACCCCCTGGAGCCTGTCCAAGAGCCCGGCACCTCCCGAGCCACAAGCCCGAGCGTTGCCCGGTCCACCGGCCTCAGTACCATCCACGGGTGTCTTGGATACGACGTCGTACGCGCAAAGAGGAACCGCCGGCGAACAGGCTGCCCGACCTGGAGTTCCTCGCCCTGGTCAGGGCCGGGCTCGAAGAGTTCGCGCCCGGCGTGACGCAGGGCGCCCAGCTCAAGGGGAACTCGTTGATCAGCCCACATGGATGGGCCGTGGCCGTAGCCCCGCCGCACCACGGGGGCGGCCACCACTACGACCTCGTCGCGCTACCAGACGTCGGTCTCCAGCCGGACGTGCCGTGCTTCCTGGACTGCGTCGTGTCGATGTCCGCCGATCCACAGGACGCAGCGAACACGTGGGTGCAGACGGCAGGCGCCTGCCTGCTGGAACTCCTCGACCATCGTGAGCACTTCGCGAACCATGCGGGCCCCGACGACGAGCGCGGCGTGCCCGGCTGGCACATGATCACGTCAGGCGCGGTCGGTCTCGGACGTGACGGCGGCGAGAACCGGCGGCTGCAGGGCGCGCTGCTGGAAGCGAACGTGCTGCACCGCATCGCGAACTCGTTCACTGCGGACCTGGAATCGCCCTTCTTCAACGGCGTCAAGGTCTTCTACGGCGGCAGCCCCGGCGCAATGCAGGCCGAGATCCGCGTCAACGGTGAGCGCCACGAGGCCGCATCGGCAGCGATGACGGCACTCGCACTGCCGGAAGCAACGACTTTCACCGCAGTACGGTTCTACGCGCTGCTGCTTCCGCTACCGGCGGGCAGCGGCCAGCCGAGCTACCCGACGGCCCGGCTCGATCTCGCTCCCGCCTCCGCGCAAACCGACGCTCACAGCCACGGCACCGCCTGCGACTGCGACTGCGACTGCGGGGGTCACCTCGATGCGGAGCACCCCGGTTTCGACCTGGCCCTGCCCCACCTGGTCGCCGAGCTCTCGGACGAGGAGCGCAAGCGCCGGGTGAAGTCCGATACGGGCGCGATCATCATCGCGGAGGGCGTCGGCAACTTCCTCAAGGTCCGCCTCCGGATCCGGCTGGACGACGGACGCACGGTGGTCTACCTCGCCTGGGTCTACCTCCAGGCAGCCGTGATCGACGACTTCGTGCAGCGGGTCCACAACGACAACCTGGCCGGCCACCGCTTCGAGGGCCTGCTGTGCAACGCCATCGACCCCTGGGGCGAAGACGTCCTGCGCGCCCCCGTCGTCCTCGGCAGCCAACAGATCAACGAGGACGGCTCGGTCCGCCGCAGCGAGGTTCTGGAGTCCAGCGACCCCCTGCTCAGCAAGGTACTGAGCGAGACCTGGCCCGCCACCTTCGTCCTTGGCGACCGCTTTCCCCGCTCGCCGTCAAACTGAAGGGCCGGCACAGGAAGCGGACCCAAGGGCGCGGAGCCCGACCCAGTGGAGCAGGCACCGGGCGCTCCGCTTACACGGCAAAAACCCTCCATACACCCAGCCGACTGAAATGCAGAGAAGGAACACGACCCCCTGCGGGCAGGAGACGTTCTCAGACGCCCACGTCCACACGCTTCGCGTGCTGGCGGCATCCCGGCCGGCAGATTCCTACGACAACC
This sequence comes from Streptomyces sp. NPDC051940, assembly GCF_040680895.1. NCBI lineage: Bacteria > Bacillati > Actinomycetota > Actinomycetes > Kitasatosporales > Streptomycetaceae > Streptomyces > Streptomyces sp. NPDC051940. Next base: position 6,691 of record NZ_JBFAXR010000056.1, read on the forward strand.
TGTCCCCGGCTGCTTCCCGGGTGATCCACAAGAGCCGGACCGGGAGGAACACCCCAAGTGGACAGCCTTCACCCGGCACTTCGCGGCCACCCCTTTCCACCGCGAACCTGGTCTGCACGGGGCGCATGACAAGAGCGGAGTGGAGTGCCAGGTGAGCTTCCCGCCGCAAACTACCTCACCCCCGTGCCCCAAGGTGGAGTCACTGAACGACCGCAACGACTCGATCACCAACTTCAAGCAAATCGAGCACAACCGGCGGATCAACAGGCGATCCGCACCATCGGACAGAACTCCGCCAGCGAAGCCTCCGCTGCTGTTGCCGCTACCGGATGACACCGTCGAGACCGAGATCGTCTTCACCCCGCGAGTCGACCACCACAGAATGATCGCCGCGCGGGTCTGCCGCTACTCGGTGCCGGCCAGCTTCAACGGCCGCACCGTGCAGGTCATACTCCGCCCCAGCGATCTGACCGCCTCCCACGGCCCAAACGAAATCGCCCACCACCCCCGACTGACCACCCAGGGTACCCAGCACATCATCCTTCACCACTTCCTGAAGATGCTGCCGGCCAAGCCAGGAACGATGGCCGGCTCCGAGACTCTGGAACAGACTCGCAACGAGGACACGTTCACATCAGCGCACGAGGCGTTCTGGGCGGCGACCAAGGCCGCCACCGGAGACATCGACGGCACCACCACCCTGGTCCATATCCTGCTGCTGCACCACAGCCGTCGCGGTGTGCTTCACGGACGTGTCCGCCGCGATCCTGCCCGACCCACAGCCCCCAGACCGAGCCCCCGGCGTCCACTTCCAGCTCCACGTCGTCCCCAAGGCCCGCGCAGAGACGATCGTGGTCGGCGACCCGCAGCACGAGGCGCGGCTCGGGGTACAGCGCAGCAACATACGTACTCGGCAGGGGCGCCATCCAACTGCCCTGATGTCATCCAACCGAGTCGACCTTGCCAAGACCGCCCTCCGGTGGATCGAACAGGAGGAGCTCCACGGCTACGACCCCGAACTGTTCACCGACATCCTCAGCAAGCTCGCCTCACTGGCCAGCACCGCCAACCGAGAAGGACACAACCTCCACTGCTGGATGTGCTGACCCGATTGACAAACCCACAGCGGCACCCCTCGCACGCCGCCGATTCCGCCGCCAGCTCTCCCCCCGCGTCCCTCCCTGCCCGGAATCCCGTCGCCGCCCCCCGCCACCTCGTAGGGTCTTACGCATGCCACCTGCACACATATCCGGCAAGCCCCCACCCCCAGCACGGCGGTCCAGGAGATTGCGCACCGTCCAGTCCGGGCAACCGACATCCACGTGACCAGGCCGACCCCGGCCGCACCCATGCCCTCACCGACGCCCGCCGCGGCCACATCCCCAACCACCCGCACACCGGGCGGCCTCGGCGCACCCGCTCTCGACCCCCGCCACCACCGAATGACCCGCACCTCGGACGGCTGCCCTCGATCAGCACGGGCGGGTCCTGGTGCCGGAGGTGGTGGCAGTGTGCTCGCTGAGGTGATCCGCAGCTGTGGAACACGGGGCGCGGTGCGCCACCAACCCGATCCGGCGTGCGCTGCTGCACCGGCAGGTCCGGTGAGGTGCCTGTGGTCTGATCGAGGTTCTGGGGGCTGGGTGCGGTTGGCCGTGCTGACGGGGTTGGTCTCCGCCTGGGGTGGCATGGCCGCAGGCCCCACCCGGTATCCGGTGGGGCCTGCGGCAGGTGATGTAGTGGGTCAGATGAGGTGGCTGACGCCGTCCCAGCCGCTGGCGCCGATGACGATGCCGTTGTGGACTGCGGATCCGGTGCTGGCGTAGTAGTAGAGCTCGCCGGTGGTGCCGGCGGCGACGACGACGTCGGCCTTGCCGTCGCTGTTCATGTCGGCGACGGTGATGTCGGTCATGTTGCCGAAGCCGCTGCCGAGCTTGATGCCGTTGGCTACGCCGGTGCTGGTGCCGGCGTAGAGGTAGAGGTCGCCGGTGGTGGTGATGGCGATCAGGTCGGCTCGCCGGTCGCCGGTGAAGTCGCCCGCGGCTACCTCGGCGATGTTGCCCCAGCCGTTGCCGATCTGGGTGCCGTTGGAGACACCGCTGCCGGTGCCGGTGTAGAGGTACAGGTTGTCGTCGGTCTTGTTGACCGCGATCACGTCGGCCTTGCCGTCTGCGGTGAAGTCGCCTGCGGCCAGCTTGGTGACGTTGCCCCAGCCGTTGCCGATCTGGGACGGCGACTGGAAGCTGCCGGCGCCGGTGCCCTTGTACAGCAGCAGCTCGCCGGTTGTCTTAGTGGCGACCAGATCGCCGTCGCCGTCGTTGTCGAAGTCGGCGCCGGCCACCTTGTCCATGACGCCCCAGCCGGGTCCGACCTGGGTGGTGGACTTGAATCCGGCGGTGCCGTCGCCGGCGTAGAAGGACAGGTAGCCGCTGGAGGCGTTGACAGCGAGCAGGTCGTCGTCGGAGTCGCGGTTGTAGTCGTGGTCGCCCTTGCCGGTCACTACCGGCGGGGCGTCTGTGCCGATCTTGTCGTAGCGCAGGGCGGTGTAGTTTGCGGCAGGCAGGCCTGCGATGTTGCCGCCGTCGACGTCCGCCTGGCCGTACGACATGTCCATCGTCGAGTTGGCCTCCTGGTAGAAGTTGAAGGTGCCCTCCGACTTGTTGATCCACTTGGCGAACAGGACGACATGGCCGTCGGTGATGTTGTTGAGCGCGTCGCCGGGCAGCAGATCCCGCTTGTTCGACAGGGTCGACGTCACGCTGGGCAGGGAATTGGTGGTCAGGGCGCCCATGCCGTCGGCGGACAGGTGCCAGGCCATGGAGACGAAGCCGGAGCAGTCCCTGCAGTAGGTGTGGTCACCCTCGGGGTCCGTGGCGGTGCTGGTCTGGCTGTACTGGATGTCGCGGTCGTACCAGTTCTTGGCCCGGCTCATGACCTCGGTGCGGTCGATGGTGCCGCCCTGGGTGGAGGCGAAGGCGTTCTGCACGGCGAGGCTGGTCAGAGCGAGAGAGGCCAGCACCGGGGCGATGATGAGGCGGGTGGCGGTCTTTCGGTTCATGTGAATCTCCTGAATACGGGCAGGGCGAGGCCCTGTCGGGTGAGCGAGTGAGGGGCGGTATGGGTGGTTGAGTGGGTGTGCGGGGGTCTGGCGGCTGTCCTGCAGGTCCAGCCGCCTGGCGCTCGAGAGTGGGAGCGGGCCCGCTGGAAAGTGGTGCTAGGGGGTTGAGCTGACTGATCTCACGGCGAATCTCCTGCGCTCGGGCATGGGGTGCTGGAATGTGGGTGGTTGAGGTGGTGGGGTTGTCGGGGCGGCTGCCCTGCAGGAGCAGCGGCACGAGGGCGCAGCGGGGGCCGGATTGGCTGTGGGGTTAGTCCCAGAGCGGGTTGCTGGGCGATACGGCTGTGGTGTGTGGGGCGGATGAGTCGGCTGTGGTGGGGGAGGCGGTGAGGAAGGTAGCTGCGAGGGCGAGGCTGGCGATGGCGGCGGCCTGGGCGAGCGGGACAGCACCGTGTGGTCCTTTCGCGGGCAGGGTTGTGCCCGGCGTGGAGGTGGTGGGTGCGGGGAGGGCGGCGGCTGCCCTGCAGGCGCAGCGGCCGGGGTGTTCGCCCCATGCGCAGTGCTGGGGTGGCGGCGGGGCTAGTCCCAGATGGGGTTGTCCGCGGGAGCGCTGTCCCAGATCGGGTTGCCGGCCTGCACCGCGGAGACGGCGGTGTCGGAGGGCGCCACCGGGGCGGCGGAGGTGGCCATGGCGAACAGGGAGACTGCGGAGAAGGTGGTGATCGCGGCAGCCTTGGCGAGGAGAACGAGCATGGCAGGTGGCCCTTTCGGAGAGTGCCTTGGCAGGGGTGTTCCGGTTCTCAGATCCCGCGGTGATCTGATGTCCGGTTTCGCCGGCCGGGCTTGTCGCCCTTCCGGCAACGACTACTTTCCTCGCTGGTCAGGCGGGGTGGAAGTGGTTCCGGCTGGCCCCAAACGGCCTTGGACCAATGGGGCCAGTAAGGGGACTTCGGCGCGCTGAAGCGTCCAGTTGCGCAGCGGGTGGTGGTGGGCCAGCAGGCGCCTGCAGAACGCGGCTGCCCGGGCTTCGGCAAGGGCGAGGGACTCGGCACGCGCCCAGATGCCGAGCACGGGATTCGGCAGGGCGCAGGCGTGGATGGTGAGGTGCTCGATCTGTTCCTCGGGCAGGGCGAACATGCGTAGGGCGTCTGTCGGCGTATCGGGGAACAACGCGCCTGCAGGGCCCTTGAATTGTGCGTGGATGAGATACATGACCTTGAGGGTGACAATCCGGGCGTTGCCTCTGCCAGAGGGGCAAGCTGGTCGCTTGGGGCCTTGGACTGAACCGGCCACCTACCGGCACACTCTCGCGGCCGTGCCCTCCGCTATGCGATCATGCGGCGAGTTTCATGCGAGGGGGGTCTCCATGTTGACATCGCTTGGCCTGGATACGGACACGGAATCTGTGTATCGGGCGCTGCTGGCGCATCCCGACGACGGTGTCGCCGGACTAGGTAACCGGCTGGGCCTGCCGCCGGACGCGGTGCGCCGCGGTCTCGATCAGCTCAGCGAACTGGCCCTGGTCCGGCCTTCCTACGATGATCCGGGCAGGTTGCGTACGGTCAGTCCCGATGTCGGCATGGAGCTGTTGCTGACCCGCCAGCAGGCCGAGCTGGCCGCCCAGCAGCAGCGCATCGAGGCCTCCCGCGCCGCCGCCGCGCAGCTCATCGCCGACTACGCCGATCTGAGGCCGGCCACTGCCCAGCCCGGGGTCGAACAACTCGTCGGCCTTGACGAGATCCGCGACCGCCTCGCCCGGCTCACTCGTACTGCCCGCGAAGAGATCATGACCTTCGCCGGCGGTCACCACTCGGAGCACGCCATCGCCGCAGCCATGCCGCTCGACGAGGACCTGAGTCGGCGCGGTCTGCGTACGCGCACCGTCTATCTGGACAGCGCCCGCAACAGCCCGCACACCCTCGCATACCTGCAATGGCTGGCCGAACTCGGCACCGAGGTCCGTACTGTGGCCACCTTGCCCACCCGGATGGTCATGTACGACCGCACCGCTGCCGTGATCCCGGTCAAGAGCGACGACACCGCCGCCGGCGCGGTCATCCTGACTGGTGATGGCACCCTGGCTATGCTCTGCGCCCTGTTCGAATCCACCTGGGACAGCGCCCAGCCGCTCAGCACCACAGCCCACCGCGACACCCGCGGGCTGACCAGCAGCGAAGCCACGGCCTTGAAACTGCTCGCCGACGGCCACACCGAGGAAGCTGTCGCCAAGCGCCTGGGCGTCTCACATCGCACCGCCCGCCGTATCGCCACCACGTTGATGGAGGTCCTCGGCGCGCGTAGCCGCTTCGAAGCCGGCGCCCGCGCCGCGCAGCGCGGCTGGCTGTAACACCCCGAGGGGGCGGGCCCGCAGGCGCATTCGGCCGCCGCGGTTCACGCGCTCCGGCCGACGTGCTCGACGTGGCGGGTGCGGGACGCCCGCCTTCAGGATTCCAGGCAACGCACGCACCGATTGTCGGGGCCTTGCCGATGCGATGCGGGCATCGCAACCGCTGGGCATGATTCATGCTGGTCAGGAGAGTTCAATCATGTGGTGCGTGTTGGCTCGCCCCGGTTCGTCATGACGGGTCGTCAGCCTTCCCGTGAGGTGTCTGCAAGGTGACCGCAGGCAAGTTCTGACACGCCGCAGCGCGGGCTATGCGGTAGCCACCGGTGTGAGCGAGGATCGGCGCCTGAGAGTTCGGTGCGTGATGGCGTCACTCGTCTATGTGCCGATGCCCGAGCTGGCCCGGCAGCAAGCGACCAGGCTGCGGGGTCGGCAATAGCGCGGTAGGGCGTCGAGTGTGGTCCGAAGGATCAGGGGTCACAGGATGATGCGCTCAAGCCACGTCAGGCCGATATCCCATTGCCCGTTGTCGGGCCCGGTTGAGGAGGTCGTCGGGGATGGCGTCGGCAGGCCGTACCGGCGCGCCATGACAAGCCACCGCAGCCCTGACCTACGACCAGCTGATCCCCTCCGCACGCAACCTGCTGAACATTCCGGCCGTGCACGAGCACTACGCGTACCGGTTCGCGACCGTCATCTGCGACGAGTGCCAGGACACCAGCGCCGAGGAGTGGGAGCTCCTCCAGGCGATCGCGCCGTCCGCGCGACGCATCCTGCTCGGCGATGTGAACAAGAGCATCTACGGCGGGTTCAAGCCCGACGTAGCTCCCGCGGCTCGACTCGCAGCCGCCCTGACCCTCCCGGGAGCCGTTCAGGTCGACCTTTCACCGGCCAGCTACCGCGAGCCCACCGGAGTGCTGCCCGCGGCCGCCGAGGCAGCCCGCACACTCCGCTTCCGGGATCCCGCCATCGCCGAAGCCGCCCGAACCAGCCGCCTGTGCCTCACCTGCGTACCCGACGGGGCCTGTCACCGCCAAGTCGTCGACCTCACCCGCCAGGCCCGTTGCAGGTGTCACACGGTCAGCATCTTCACGCACACCAACGCCGCGACAACCGCCGTGTCCGACGCTGCCCTCGACGAAGCCGGCCTCACCCACGAACAGATCGGCTTCGGCGAAGCACACGGCGAAGCCCTGGCCGCCCAACTCGCTCTCATCCAGTACGCCCTCGGAGACGACGACGCACCCGTGTGCCGGCAACTGGCCGTCTTCATTACGGCTACCATCCGCAGAGGTCCTGGAGTCCCAGAACTGGCACAGCAGATGCTACGTGCCAGCAACCCAATCTGGGAGCGCAGCCAGGGCGACCTCGCGAGCGATCTGCGCTCCGCGGGCTAGGGGCCAGCAGCGGACTTGGATCGGCTGTCCGACCTCGTCACCAGTGCCTATCCTCGCATCGGCACGATTCGAGGAGAGGGCGCCTGGCTCCAGGCTGCCTCGCGCACCCGCAGCACACTGCGCCTCCTCGCCGGTGACCACAGCATCGCTTCCGTGGGCACGGCACTCCTCCGGCTCCGCGATGAAGCACTCGTAGGCGACCTCAGCCCCCGCCAACGCCCCGTCCAGATCAAAGAGCCCGATAGATCCACCTATGAAACTGCAACACTGCAGCTCACGAGCTTCCTCATGTGCAACTAGACAGGTGACTGACGGCTCTGATCGCGGTCGGCGTCAACGCCGACGGGCACCCCGAGATCCTCCGCATCGACGTCGCCAACGCCGAGGACGGCGCCGGCTGGCTCGCCTTCCTGCGCTCGCTCAATGCCCGTGGCCCCAGCTCGTCATCTCCGACGCCCACGCCGGCCCCGTCGATGCGATCGGCGCGGTTGTGCCTGGCGCTTCATGGCAGCGATGCCGGACCCACTACGTCAGAAACCTGCTGAGTCAGGTCCCCAAGTCGACTCAGCCGTGGGTGGCGACGCTGCTGCGGACCGTCTTCGAACAGCCCGACAGAGACGCCGTGAAGGCACAGATGCGGCACGTCCTGGAGGCATTGGAGGCCACGTTCCCCAAGGCTGCTGCCACTTGGACACCGCGCAGGACGACCTGCTGGCCTTCGCCAACTCCCCGCGGGAGATCTGACGGCAGATCTGGTCGAACATCCGCAGAAGCGGCTCAACAGGGAGATCCGCCGCCGCACCGACGGGGTCGGCATCCTCCCGGACCGCACCGCCGTCCTCCGCCTTATCGGCGCAGTGCTGGTCGAGCAGAACGACGAGTGGACCGAGGCGCCCGCCGCTACATGGGCCGCGAGCTGCTGGCCAAGGCCGGCCTCCACCCGATCGAGTCAGAAACCAACGAGACCGTCCTGCCCACCGAACTCACCGCATAGCCTCAAAACGAGATCACCGAGTGGCCATCGTTACACCACTCCAGCAGACGTGACTCACCGTTTCCGGATTCACGCGGTGGCGAGAACTGCCTGGACGAAGGCAGCCGGCGGCAGATAGGCGTGTGCCTCGACATAGTGGGCAATGAGTTCAGGGGCAGCGAAGGCAACGTCTGAGCCCCTCACCCAAATCTCTGCACTCCCGTACGGGTGACTGGCGTAGCTGCCGGATGTCGGCGAAGGACACAACGGGCAGAAGTGGAAGCCGCGCGTCTGCCGGGTTCGGTGCGTGTGCCTCATCCGGTTCAGCACGGCAGCCAGCTCACTGGGCACGACGCCCTGCTCGTACGGCCGGCCGCGGTCAAGCCGGCCCACGTTGACCACAGGGGCGCCCTGCCACAGACGCGTTGCATCAGCCGCCCAGTCCCTGTCATACGCGTACGGCGTCAAGTCCGCGTAGTACGTCATTCGACGTGTTTACCAGGCGGACGCGACCGCAGAAAACGGGGTGCGCTGCCGGTTACTGAGCTACTTCGGGCCGCCCTGTTCGGGTCACGGTCGCGAAACGTAACAGGCAAGGCGCTCGGGCTGTTGACGCGCGCTCATCGAGTGGGTCACAAGACTCACCGTCACCCGCGAGGGCGACCACTGCTGCAAGCTGCGCCCCTTCCAGCGGGCGATGGTGTACCTGCGCGAGCACATCACCGACCCGAGCGGCCGGCCGCGGTGGCTCTCACCGGCTCTACCGGGCCGCAGCCACGGGCCGCCCGCACCCAGTGCATCGTCCGGATGCGCGAACGTCAGGGCATCCTCATCGCGGCTGACCTGGCCCACCAAGGCGGTGGCCGTTGGGTGACCACCTGAATCAAACACCAGCCCCGCCAGAACCTCACCCCGACCGAAGCAACCCTCAATCGGGCACTGGCCCGCACCCGCGCCCTCGAGCAGCACCACTGAAGAAGCTCAGTGTTAACCCGGCTGCGTCGCCGAGGCCCCCGACGTGTGGGATACGAGAGCCGCGGCAGGCGGAGACCGTGGGTCGTGCCGTCCCCGAGGCGGGACGGCGGATGCGTGTCGCGTCCCGGGCGAGGGCTGGGCATTGCAGGGCCCGGCGGCTTCGCGCGGCAGGCTCAGGCCTTTGAGGCCGGCGGTCACGGTGGAGCGCCCTCGTGTCCGGCGACACCGAGTCCCGGCGGAGCGGGCGCCCCCGCCCAGGCGTCCAACGACGTCGTCCCTCATCGGCTGCTGCCGACCAGGCTCACCCGCTCGTGTGGCCGCCATCGCCGCGCAGCGCCTCGGCGAGGGCCCGCGCCTGTTCCAAGGTGATACCCAGGGCGATCGGGACCCGGCGCGGACTGTGGCCCAGGGAGCAGACGGGCACCGGATTACCCTCGGCGAGGGTCCAGGACGGCTCGACAAGCCGGTCGACAGCGTCGGTCCCTAGGAGTTCCCGCGCGAACCGGGGAGCCACGTCGTCCCGTATACCGCAGCGGACGAGGGCACGCGCCACGACAGCCCACGCCTCCTTCGGCGTGGCCGCGTCCCCGAGCATAGGCAGCAGGAGCAGTAGGCGCTGCGCCTGGTCGACAAGGCCCGCGGTGTCCGACGCGCCCTGCGGCACGCTCGCGGCGACCGCGGTCAGCTCCGCCCAGGACAGTCCGGGGCCGGCCGGCTCGGGGCCGCACTGCCCCAGATACCCCAGGCGGCCCCACGATGGATGGCGAACGATGAACTCGACCGTATTCGCGTCCTCGAAGTTGGCGTAGACCGCGAGCACGGTATGCCCACCGCCGAACGGCACACGCAACACCGGCCAGGGCTGCCCGGCATCGCCGAGGCGCTCCAGCATCGCCTCGTACGCAAACGGCGCAACCCCGTAGTCCTGCGCATCGGCGGACAGGTCACCCATCGTCACCAGCAGGTGAGCGAGCCAAAAGGCCGGCTCGCGGGCAAGCCGCTCACCCCCGACCAACTCGCAGTCCACGTACTCCGGAATGACCACGATCTGCGCAGCGTCGCTCACGCCACGAGCGTACCGGGCCGTACCTACAGCCCCCGACAGCCGCCCCCAACACTCCACCACGACGTCATCGGATGCGGTCGCCACCGCCCCGCAGTAAAACGATAGCCACACCGGACACCCCCAGCCGCTGCCAAGGGGGCAGCTGCAATGGCCGCTTCGCTCAAGTCAATTGACGTACCGACACCAGGAGATGACGGACATCCTCACTCATCGCGTGGTCCGCGTCCGACACGCCGCTCAACAGCGCGCGCCGGCCGGGACCGAGGAGTTCGAAGCGCACCTGGGGAGCCTGGAGGGAGTGGAGGGCGTCCAGCAGGTATGCCGGATTGAACGCGACTGCCATGTCCTCAGCACCGTCGAAGGTAGCCGTCAGCCGCTGAGCAGCGACATCGTCCTCATAACCTGCCTGAAGCAAAACGGTCCCCTGGGGAGAAAAGTCGAGTCGTATGGGGCTGTTGGGTTCGGCGACGACCGCGACCCGGCGGACCGCGTCAGCGAGCGGCTCCCGCTGCGCGACCGCAACTGCCGGGCCGTCCAGCGCGAAGAGCTTGTCATGGCGCGGCAGTCGACCTTCCAGCAGCCGCAGCGTCGTGCGCATCCCGGCTCCCTCGAAGGCGATCAAGCCGCCGGGTGACCCGTTCAGCCGGACGCGGACCGGTCCGGACCTCGCCAGCGACCGGGAGATCTCGGTCAGTCTGCGGCCCGGCACCACACCCTCCACGACCTCCGAGTCCGCCCCCTCCGGCTTCCAAGAGAGCCCACGCACCGCATACCGGTACCGGTCCGAGGCAGCCAGCGTCATCGACTCGCCTTCCAGCCGGATCTGGACCCCGGTGAGCACCGGCAACGTATCGTCCCGACCCGCCGCAATCGCCACCTGCCCGACGGCAGCGGCGAACTCGCCCGAATCCACCACTCCACGAAAGGCCGGAGATTCGGGCAGCGCCGGGTACTCCTGTGTGGGCATCGTCGACAGTCCGAAGCGCGTATCGCCCCCTTGCACTGTGAAGCGTGAGCCTTCCAGCGCGCACTGGATCACCGCATCCGGCAACACCCGGCAGATGTCCAGTAGTCTGCGCCCGAGCACGAGCACCTGACCGGCTACCGGCGTCCGGGCCGGCACTTCGATCTCGGCAGAAGCCTCGTAGTCGAAGCCCGATATGCGCAATCGCCCCGCACAGGCGTCGAGCAGCAGTCCACCTAGCACGGGCACGGGAGAATGGGCGGGCAGCGACTTCGCCGCCCAGCCCACGGCCTCCACGAGGGCGCTCCGCTCGATTTGGAACTCCATCAGCACATCCCCACCACATCGTTCCGGTTGATCAACGCACGCTATACGGCACCTCTGACATCCCCGCGTGCATCGGCGACGGGGCCTGCGACATCCTCGGCTGGGGCGGAATGGTCGGCGAAGCGGGCCGGGCGTGAGTCCTCTGGGGTCATGAAGGGCGTTGCCCTAGATTGATCCGCGTGGAGTGGCTCAGCAGGTCACCAGTCATCAGCAACCTCGTCGCACGTGTGACGCGCAGCCGGGCCTGGCGGGCTTGAGTGTATGTGGATCGACGGCACTGGAGCCGGCTGGCGGCCGCCATCACCTTCTCCAGCTTTGTTGCGCTGTTTCCTCTGATCACAGCCGTCGCCGCCTTCTCCGCCCTCGTGATGGGCGCCGACGACCAGCGGCGGCTGGAGACATGGATCGGCGAGCAGGTGCCGGGGGTCGCCGATCGGCTGGACCTCCAGGCGGTCTTCGACAATGCCGGCGCGGTGGGCGCGATCGCTCTGGGGGCGCTCCTACTCGCCGGGCTCAACTGGATTGGTGCGCTGCGTGATTGTCTGCGCGCCGTGTGGACCGCGACGAACGCGAGGGTGATTTCCTCCTCGGCAAGGTCAAGGACGCGGGTGTGCTCCTCAGCCTGGGCGGCACGCTCATTGTCACGGTGGGTATTTCCGTCACGGCCGCCACGGCCGTCACAGACATCGTCGACGCCGCAGGTCTGGGTCGTAGCCGGGCCGGGGTGGTGCTGATCGCCGCGCCCGGGTTCGGTGCGTCCTTCGTGGCCGGCGTCCTTTTGATGTTCTACGCCCTGACACCGCTGCCCGATGTCTGGCCCGAGCGCCGCAGCACCCTGGTTGCGGCGCTCATGGGGGCGCTCGGGTTCGAGGTACTGAAGCTCATGCTCAGCGGATATCTGTCTGCGGTCGCCTCGCGCAGTGTCTACGGCGCGTTCGGTGTTCCTGTGGCGCTCTTGCTGTGGATCCACCTGATGGCTCGGCTCTCCTGTACTGCTCGGCCTGGACGGCCGTCGAGGACGACGGCGGTGCCCAGCAGGCCGGACCATTCGAAATCCCTGATGCCCGAACTTGCTCTCCTGGACCGGCGACTGGGCGGCGAAGAGGGTCTCCGTCCCTTCAGTGAATTACTGTTGCCCGGTGTCGCCGGCAGCGGCGGTCGGGCTTAGTTCGCGCTGTTCCGGTCTTCTGCGGGGCGTCGCTACAAAGCGTCAATGATGAGGGGCGCTACGATTCCGGCAGAACGCCGATATGCCCCGAACTGGACTTGAGTCAATGGACGAGATCTTCGAAATCCTCAAGCGTCTGCAGGACGCAACGGAACTGACCGCGGAGAATCTCGGCGCTGCACTGAGCGCCGGCGGATGGGAAAAGGGACAGGAAGCCATCCCGACGCCGATTCCGCGGGTCTGGCTCAAGGATTCCAAGCGCGCCGGCATTGAGGGCGTACCGCCGGACCTGCGCCTGGCCGTCCTCATGTGGCGGCAGAGCGAGGAGCCTTCCGCCTCCCCCGGCGGCGCAGTCCCGCAAGGGAACGATGCCGCCGGTCAGCTGGCAGCGTTTGCTCGGCAGCTGGCGGAGAGCGACGTGGCGTCCGACCTGGTCGACCTGAGCAACGACGTCTCTGCGCCGGGAGCTTTGCACCGGGCCTGGCGGCTGCACCGCAGGACCCTGTTGCTGGCGGTGTTGCGGCCGGCCGACGGCCGCGCGGTTGTGGAGGCGGTCATCACCTGAGGCACCCCGTACCGGGGCGGTCTCCGACCCAGCCATCCGCCCCGCATGTGGCCTACCAGTACGTCCACGACGATCCGATGTTGGACAGCAACGCCCGGCTGAACCTGGCCACGGGTCATCCGGGGCGCTTGGTGAGCCTGATGCTGAGGTCCCAGAGTTGCTGCTGGATGCTCGGATCGTAGGCGTCGGCGTGTGCCTTTGCGGCACGGGTGCGGTCGTAGAACTGTCCGGTCACCCCGTCGAGTTCGGGGGCTTCGATGAGGCGCAGGGTGGAGTGCAGGCCGTCTTCAAGGGAGTCGATGCTGTAGCCGACCGAATCCAGGACCATCTTGGTCGGCATGTACGTGGCCGGGTGCAGGCTGTTGACCGTGACTCGGTGCGGGTCGAGGCGCTGGGCGAGAGTGAGACCTGTGGTGATCATCGCCAGTTTGGACTGGCCGTAGGCCCGCATGCCTGAGTAGTCGTGGGCGAGGGTGGGGTCGTCGAAGTTGATCGGGGCCTGGCCGATCGAGGCGACGTTGACGATACGGGCGGGGGCTCCGCGGTCCAGTACGGGGAGCAGTCGTTGCGTCAGCGCGAACGGGGCGAGGTGGTTGACCGCGAAGCGGAGCTCGTTCCCGTCGGCGGTGAGTCGGCGGTCGGTGCCGTCGGGTTCGCCGCCGCCGATTCCGGCGTTGTTGACCAGCACCGAGATGTGATCGGTGAAGGCGATGATCTCGTCCGCCAGATGGTGCACTTGGGCGAGTTCGGAGAAGTCGGCCCGGACTGTGTGGATGGAGGCCGGCGCGTCGGCCAGTGTGGCGGCCAGTTCGTCGAGTCGGTTCTGGTTGCGTCCGTGGAGGATGAGCGTCGTTGTGGGTCGGCGCGCGAGGGCGTCGCTGAGGGCGCGGCCGAGTCCGTCGGTCGCTCCGGCGATGAGGATGGTTCGGTCGGGCATGCGCTACTCCTCGCCGGGGTGTTCGTTCAGCAGCCGTCGGATGGCGGTGATGTCGCCTTGGTCGAGCAGGCGCTCGGTGGTGAGGACCCGGTACCAGATCAGGCCGAACACCAGGTCGGCGGCGAAGGGTGCGGTCAGGTGGGGCGGCTTGTCGCCGCGGGCTGCGGCCCGCTCGACGATGGTTTCGAGCGCGGCCCTGCGTTTGGTCAGGAAGCCGTCCTGGAAACGGCGCCGGAAGTCGTTGTCGCGCTGCGCCTCGGCCATCAAGGAGCGCAGGGCGGGGACCACCCCGGGGAAGGCCATCAGGGCGGCGGAGTCGCGCAGGAACGCGTTCAGCTCCGCGTCGAATGATCCCTGGTCCGCGGTTGAGACCTTCAGGTCCGCCTTGAGCGCCAGGGCTTCGAGCAGGACGTCCGCCTTCGTGGGCCACCAGCGGTACACGGTCTGCTTGCCCGCCCCGGCGCGGGCGGCGATGCCTTCGATGGTGAGGTCCGGGAAGCCGGACTCGGTCGTGAGCTCATAGGCCGCGGTCAGGATCGCGAGCCTCGTCTGCTCGCTCCTCTTGCGGCCGCGGGCGGGTGTCATAGCGCCGGTCATGCCTGTCAGCCTAACCCATTATCGAGACGGAGCGTCTAGGAATGGTGCTACGCTTATTCGAGACGCTGCGTCTAGAAATAAGGAGCCAGCATGCCCACTGCACTCGTGATCGGCGGCACGTCGGGGGTCGGCCTGGCGGTCGCCCGGCAACTCGCCGGCCAGGGACACACGGTCCACATCGCCGGACGAGACACAGAGCGGCTCAACCGTGCAACGGCCGCCATCGACGGAGACGTCCACGGACACGTGCTCGACGCCGCCGACGCGCAAGCGGGTGCGTCGCTCGCGGCGAGGATCGCCCCGATCCACCACCTCGTCATCACCCTCGCCGGCAAGGGCGGCGCCGGCCTGCTGGGCGACCTACCGATCGACGGCCTGCGGCAGGCGTTCGAGGAGAAGTACTGGCCCACCGTCACCGCGATCCAGACCTCGCTCGCCCACCTCGGCGAGAACGCCTCGATCACCCTCGTCGGAGCCGTCACAGCCAGGGCCGCTATGCCCGGCACGGCTGGGATCGGCTCGCTCAACGCCGCCGTCGAAGGGCTCGTCCGACCACTCGCCGCCGAACTCGCGCCGATCCGGGTCAACGCCGTCTCCCCGGGATACGTGGACACGCCCTGGTGGGACGGACTCGCCGCCGAGGACCGATCCGCGTTCTTCAAGCAGGCCGCCGACACCCTGCCCACCAAGCGCATAGCCACCGCCTCGGACATCGCCGAGGCGATCGTGCTGCTGGCCACCAACCCCAACATCACCGGAACCGTCATCGAAACAGACGGCGGAGCACGCCTCGCCGCCTGACCTCTCCCCGCCATCGCCCAGTCGCCGCACCGTCGGGGCACGGGACGACTACGGCGAGCTGGTAAGTCTCGACGGTCGGGGCCACGCCGTCACGGTCCGATTGGCCTTCGCAGCCGATCATCCGCTCCGGCCTCGCGCCGCCCCTTCTGGACTACGCGCACCTCGCTTCGCTGTCGAAGAAGAGGTGTCCGGCCCTCAGGAAACGCTCGCATACCTGCGCCACCTGCGATGCTGGCCCCCAACACCGGAAGGGGCACTCCACCCTTCATCCACTCTCGGCCCACCGCTCGTCCCCCATTGACCCACCCTTCAGCCCCCGTTCGTTCCCCACCCACGGTTTACTGCCCGGGGATCGCTGCGCCGGTGCGGCCCGAGCGCTGGTGCGGTCGTGTCCATGGGCGTCGTATCCGGCCGGCGTCGACCGCCCCATCGTGCGGCCTGCAGTAAACGACCGCGACGGATTGCTGGGTTCGCCTGCGGGGTACTCGCGCGGGATCGACGTTGGCCTGAAAGTGCCAGTCAGCTGCTCGCACGACTGCTCGCAGCCTGCCCGACCGCTTGCATCAGCCTCTGAGCTGCCCGACTACAGGATCGTGCGAGCAGTTTGACTAGCGGTGCTCCGGATCGTTCGCGGCATCTGTTTCACCGGATCTTCCCCCGGCTGGAGCGGGCCTTCGACCAGACCAACAGCAGGGGCGCGCTCACCTTGCTGACCTACCGACAGACGCCCCCGGGATACGCCGAGTCGTACGCGCCAGGCTGGGGTCGTATCTGCGCGAACGCGGTGTCCGCCGGGCCGACAAGGTCGCCGTCATCGCTCTGGAGGGAGGGCGGCCGGCCTTGAGTTCCTCAACGACCTTTATTCTCAACGGGGTTACACCGATCTACAGCGTCGCAAGAGGCAGGGGGGCCACGACAGCATGAGCGGTACGAACGGGGACGGGCGGGGCGAGCAGAGTACCCGGCGGGACGACCCCTTCGGTGGGGGCTTGGATCCGCTCACCGCCTTCGATCCGGCGCGGATCGGGTCGTACCGGCTGCTTGGGCGGCTCGGCGCCGGCGGCATGGGGAGAGTGTTCCTCGCGCGGTCCGACAGCGGGCGCACCGTGGCCGTGAAGGTGGTGCATGAGGAGCATGCGTCGGACGCGCGCTTCCGGGCGCGGTTCAGGCGGGAGATCGAGGCCGCGAGCCGGGTCGCCGAGCGGTATACGGCACCCGTGCTCGACGCCGGGCCCGACGAGGAGCCGCCATGGGTCGCCACCGGGTATGTGCCGGGTCTCTCGCTGGAGCAGGTCGTACGGGGGTACGGCCCGCTGCCCGCCGAGTCCCTGCATCGTCTCGCGGACGGGCTGCTGCGCGCCCTGGAGGACATCCATGACGCCGGGATCGTGCACCGTGACCTGAAGCCGTCGAACGTCATGCTGACCGTGGACGGGGTCAAGGTCATCGACTTCGGGATCGCGCGGGCCCTGGAGAGCTCCGTCGAGTCGCTTGCGACCAGTACGGGGATGGTCATCGGCTCGCCCGGCTTCATGTCGCCGGAGCAGGTCCGGGGGCAGAGCGCCGGGCCCAGAAGCGATGTGTTCACCCTCGGGTGTGTGCTCACCTACGCGGCGACGGGGCGGCTGCCTTTCGGGCACGGGGCCAGCAACCAGCACGCGGTCATGTACCAGATCGTGCAGGACGAGCCGGACCTCGAGGATGTCGAGGATCCCGCCCTGCGGGCGCTCATCACGCGGTGCCTGACCAAGGACGTGGGGCAACGGCCCGATATCAGCGCGCTGTTGGCCGACCCGGAGCGAGCCCTTCCGTCGGCTGCAGGCAAGGTGTGGCTGCCCGCCGACGTCCTCGCGCGTATCGCGCAGCAGGCCGCTGAGCTGCTCGACGCCGAGGTACGGCCGCTCCGCGAGGAGTCCGTGGACCGGGCGACCGCGGACCTGCGCCCGCGGCCGGAACCGCCCGTGGTCCTCGCACCGGGCAGCCGCGACGCCGAGCCGGCAGAGCGTGAACGGCCCTCGCGCCGTCGTCGCACGTTCATCGCCCTGCCCGTGGTGGTCGTCCTCAGCGTCGGTGGGGCCACGACGGTCGTGCTCCAGCCCTGGAGCGACGATCGGGGCGGATCCCATGCCCAGTCGCCCGGCAGCGGGGTGAGTCACACGCCGGACGGCAGTACCTCCCCTGCGACGCCCAGTGGTTCACCGTCCAAGACGTCCGACGCGAAGGACGACAAGGATCGCGCGTCCGATGGCGGCGGGGGCGCCACGAACGGTGACAAGGCGGAGCAAGGCAGCGGGGGCGCACCGGTGGCCGAGGAGGGCACCTCCGGCAGCGGCGCGTCCGGTGACCCCTCGGACACGACGGCAGGGGGCTCGTCGGGGTCCGGTGACCCGTCCCCGGGCTCCGCCGGCTCCCCGCCGCCCGCCCTGCAGAGCTACCGACTCGAGTACACGCAGTCCTGCTTCGGGGCGTGCGACATGCCGATCAAGGCGAGCTGGACGGCGGTCTCCCGCGCGACGCGCTACGACATCCACTACACCAACAAGGGCAGCAACTACACCGCGAAGAACGTCGACACCGTCTACTCCACCAGCAGCACCAGCTACACGATCAACGGCCCGTTCTCGGGCGACGAGATCTGCATCACCGTGCGTGCGGCGAACCAGTACGGCCCCTCCGCCTGGGCGGAGACCTGGTGTGACACGGTGCCGTACTGACGTCTGGTGCAGAAGCCTGTGTTGGGACGCGTCAAGGACGTGGTGCAGCCAGCTCGGCCGTGTGGGCCTCGCCGGCAGCTCGCTCACCTTGCGACCTCGGCGTCCGCTCGGTGCGGGTGGCCACCCACTGAACCGGGGCCGACGTCTCCGGACAACACATCTCCGCGGCCCCCGAGCTGGACATGGATACGACTTCCTGATGCGCTCCCACATGGCTGCAGCACCCGACCAGCTGGCGTGGCAGAGCTAGTTGATGGAGTGCTGCGCCCAGTGCGTCTACGTGACCGACTCTCGAGAGCGTCTGACGACGGAGGACGTCGCCGCCCAGGTGCGCACCCACCACGACGTCCTCGCGGCACCAGGGTGACCTCGGCCTAGATCGCGGGGCCTACGTGCGACGAGCGGCCGGCCGGCGTCCTCCGGCCGCCAGTACTGATCAGACCTGTCTTACGGTGAGGACCGTCTAACAGCGACCGCGGCTCTGAACGGCACCCTGGCCGAGCGCGGCCGGGACGGTGAAGGCCGTGCGCGGACAACTCGACCAAGCGCCGGAGGCACGGGGGGTGCAAGCAGGTCATCAGGGACCCGAAGGGGCGGGTCCTGTGGCTCTCGCCCGTCCTGCCCGGTCGCGCCCGCGACCTGGCGCCGCCCGCTCCCACCTGAGGGGCAGGGTCATGTCCTGGCTGGGGTCGATGTGCACGCCGAAGCCTGAGCTGGTGCGGTTGAGGACTGTCCGTAGCCAGTCGCGGTCCTCGGCGGTGGCATGCTCCAGGCGTAGGCGTCGCGCGCGCAGGGGGGCCAGTTGGAGGTCGGCCAGGCGTCCGGTGTCCGGGTCTATCGAGATCAGGTACGCCAGCCTGAGCTCGTCGCGGAAGTGTTCGTAGCCGGGGATGCCCTCGTAGTCGTCGACGAAGTCGCCGCAGCCGTAGAGGATCAGCTTGTCGCGGTATACCTGCAGCGGGCGCGGATGGTGCGAGGAGTGTCCGTGCACGATGTCCACACCGCCGTCGACTAGGGCCTGAGCGAAGCGGATGTGTGAACGCGGCACGTGGTACCCCCAGTTCGAGCCCCAGTGCAACGAGACGACCACGATGTCGCCCGCCCTCTTCAGCCGTTGCACCCGGGAGACGATGTCGCCGGCCGCTTCGGCGGTGGGGGCCGGCACGAAGGCGAGACCCGACCGATGGTCGGTGGCTGCCCAGTCGGTCGGAATGCCACTGGACGGCATACCGACCGCGAAGACCAGTACCCGCCGCCCGCCGCCGGCGTCGACCACCGCGGGCCGGTACGCCTCCGCGGCGTACCGGCCGGCGCCCGCTGCCTTGAGGCCCGCGATGGTGAGTGCGTCCAGGGTCTCCGTCAGGCCGGCGCGGCCGAAGTCCAGGGAGTGGTTGTTGGACAGTACGCACACGTCCGGCTCGACCGCTGCCAGGCAGGGGGTGTTGGCCGGGTGCATCCGGTAGTGCACCCCCTTGCCGGGGGCGAAATCGTCGCTGGTCGTGATCGCCGTCTCCAGGTTGATCACCCGGACGTCGGGCTCCGCCGCATCGAGCACGGAGAGCGCATCACCCCACGGCCAGACGTAGTCGACCGGCGCGGGGATCGCCCCGTTCACGGACTCCGCCATGCGCACGTACGCTCCGGCCTCCGCTACGTAGTCCTCCCGCAGGGCGGGGTCACCGGGGTGCGGAAGAATCTGGTCGATGCCTCGGCCCAGCATCACATCGCCGCAGACGAAGAGCTTTACTGCCCGGTCACTCATACGTCCACGGTAGTTCCGGCACGTCGCTCGGCCTGGGCTGCTGCAAGCACCCTGCGGAGCTCCTGCGTGCCCTGGGCGAGCAGGCCGTCAGCGCGACCGGAGCGGTTCGCCCGCACGGTACTCCGCGCTGCGACCTCGACCACCAAGTGTGAGGCTCGGATACCAAGCGTGAGGCCGTGGGACGCAGCGCGAGCGGCATTGCGCGGGCAGGTGAGAAAATTCCAGTCCGAGAGGTTTAATCCTATTAATCCGCTCTATTATGAATTTAGACCTACGGGATGAGCGAGGGAGCTCAACCGGAGTAGCCGACTCTGGCGGGAAGCATGCGGCTTCCGCTGGGGCCGACGTCGACGGTCGGGCTGAGAGGTCTGAAGGTCGAGCGGCCGGAAGACGACCCCTACCACCTGACTCGGACAATGCCGACGCAGGGAGCCCGTCTCGTAGGTCGCTTGCGGTCTTGATCGAAGCTTCGGAGCTATTGCAGCGCGTGCACCGCCGCTGCGAACACCGTGGGCATACGGGACGCGAGGGGGACGATGAGGCGGGCCGTGCCGGGGCGGCGGCTCGCGGTGAGCAGGGCGGCGGTCAGCAGTCGGTGGCGGCGGGTCAGTGTGGTCCAGGCGCCTTCATACGCCTGTGGCCGGCCGGCGGTCAGGCAGCGGACGGCAGCGCCAGCCGTCGCCAGCGCGAGGGCGATGCCCTCACCGGTCAGGGCGTCGACGTAGCCCGCGGCGTCGCCTACGAGCAGTACCCGGCCGGCGACTCTGCGCCGTACCCGCTGCCGCAGCGGTCCCGCGCCGCGTACCTGCGTTGCGGCCGGGCCGCGCAGCGCTGTGGTGAGGGTCGGGAAGTCGGCCAGGTGTTCGTCGTACCCGCGGCGGACGCGGCTGAGGATCGCGACGCCCACCAGGTCCTCGCCGACCGGTGTCACGTACGCCTCCCCGTGTTCGGACCAGTGGACCTCCACGAAGTCCGTCCATGGCTCGGTGCGGTAGTGCCGGCGCAGTCCGTAGCGGGCGGTGGCGCGGCGGGGCAGCTCCAGGCCCAGGCCGCGGCGCAGTGGGGAGTGCAGGCCGTCGGCGGCGATCAGCCAGCGGGCGGTGAGTCCGCCCGCGGTGACGCTGTCCGCGTTCTGGCGTACGTCGCCGATCCTGCCCGGCAGCATCCGTACGCCGAGGTCGACGGCACGACGGTGCAGTTCGTTGTGGAGTGTGGTGCGCCGGATGCCCAGTCCGCCGTCGCCGCGGAACACCGCCTCGGCGCGGGCGGTGCCGTGCACGTAGCGGATACCGCGCAGTTCGCGGCCTGGGACTTCGACGCCCAGTGTCCGCAGGGCGGCCACGCCGCTGGGCATGATGCCTTCCCCGCACGCCTTGTCCACCGGTGTGGTTCGGGGTTCGACGACCACTGTCTCCAGGCCGGCGTGTGCGGCGTGGATGGCGGCGGCCAGGCCGGCCGGTCCGCCGCCCGCCACCAGGACGTCGATCATGCCTGTACGGGCGCGGTGCTCGCGGTCAGCGCCCGGTTCTCACAGCGGACGCGCACCGTGAGCAGGGCGGCGTTGAGGACGGTGAACACGGTCGCGGTGAGCCAGGCGGTGTGCACCAGTGGAAGGGCCACGCCTTCGGCGACGACGGCCACGTAGTTCGGGTGCCGCAGCCATCGCCACCGGTAGGGACCGCTCGTCACCAGGGGCAGGCCGGGCACGACGATCACCCGGGTGTTCCATCGGGGTCCCAGGGTGCGGATGCACCACCACCGCAACGCCTGGGCGGCTGCCAGTACGGCCAGCATCGGCCAGGCGAGCGCCGGTAGGAAGGGGCGGTCGGCCAGCCAGACCTCGGCGGGGCACGCGAGCAGCAGGCCGGTGTGCAGGGCGACCATCACCGGATAGTGGCGCTGCCCGGACACGGTCGCACCGCGGGCGGTACTCCACCGTTCGTTACGGCGGGCGACTACGAGTTCAGCGATGCGCTCGGCGGCGATGAGGGCCACGAGCAGTCCGTACCAGATCATGTTCCTCCGTCCTTCGCCTCTCGCTCTTCGTGTTCGGCGGACCCGAACTACCAGCGCAGCAGTACGAGTTCGCTGGCGAAGCCGGGCCCCATCGCCAGCAGCACACCCGGCGTACCCGGCGGCGGGCGGCGTTCGGCCAGGGTGTCGCGCAGGACGTGCAGCACGGACGACGACGACAGGTTGCCCACGTCCGCCAGATGACGCCAGGTCACATCCAGGGCGTCGGCGGGCAGGTCGAGGGTGTCGGTGACGGCGTGCAGCACCTTGGGGCCGCCCGGGTGGCACACCCAGGCGGTGACGTCTTTGGGTTTCAGGCCGTGGTCGTCGAGGAACCCGCCGACGTCGTCGGCGAGGTAGCGGCGTACCACCTCGGGGACTTGCGGGTCGAGGACGACCTGGAAACCGGAGTCCTTGATGTCCCAGCCCATCACGTGCCCGGTGTCCGGGTACAGATGGCTGCGGGTGTCCACGATCGTCGGGCCGGCGCTGTCGGCCGCGCGCTCCGCGCCGCACGCGACGACGGCGGCGGCACCGTCGCCGAACAGGCCGGTGGCGATCAGGTTGGCCATCGAGGCGTCGTCCCGCTGGAAGGTGAGCGAGCACAGCTCGACGGACAGCAGCACCGCCACGTGGCCGGGGCGTCCCAGCAGGTAGTCGTGTACGCGGGCCAGGCCGGCGGCACCGCCGGCACAGCCCAGCCCGAACATCGGAAGCCGCCGGACGTCCGGGCGCAGTCCGAGGCGGCCGGCCAGCCGGGCGTCGATCGACGGGGTGGCGACGCCGGTGACGGAGGTGAACACGAGCAGGTCGACGTCTTCCGCGGCGAGGCCTGCCGCGTGCAGGGCGCCCCGGACGGCCTTGGCGCCCAGGTCGACGGCGGCGTCGATGAAGACGTCGTTGCAGGCGCCGAAACCCTCCAGCTCCTCGTACCGCTCCAGCGGCAGCACCATATGGCGTGTGCCGACCATCGTGCTGCGGTGCAGCCGGTCCAGCACGCGCCGGTCGGCGCCCGCGGGCAGACAGGTGCGGGCCACCATGTCGGTGATCTCGGGCTGGGTGCGGCGGTGCGGTGCGAGGGCACCGTGAACGGCGGCGATCCGCGTCATCTGGTTCCTGTCCGGCTCCCGACGGGGATGGGGGTCTGTGCACGTATTCCCCGGACCGGGGCACGGACACCTCAGATCACCCGTCCGGCTGCCCGTCCCGGCGTCGTGTGCTCCGCACCGGTCGGGACGCGGACGCCTACCATCGGCCGCGTGGCTACTCCCCAGGGATCGACGGCCGGCGCGGGCGCGCAGGTGGCGGGGCGCGTGGCCGGCCTGGCCGGGTCGTGTCATCCGGGGCCCGTCGTGGCAGTCACCGCTTTGATGACCGCGCTGGCCGTGACCGCCGGTCAGAGCACCGCGCGGTGCGCCCTGACCGCGGCCGCCGTGCTGACCGGTCAGCTGTCCGTCGGCTGGTGCAACGACGCGCTCGACGCGCGTCAGGACATCGCCGCCGGCCGCCGGGGCAAACCCATCGTCGACGGCACGGTCGGTGTCAGGCAGGTGTGGGTGGCGGCGTACGCGGCATTGGTGCTGTGTGTGCCGCTCTCGTTCGCCTGCGGCTGGTGGGCGGGGACCGTTCACCTGGGCGGCGTGGCGGCGGCGTGGGCGTACGACCTGCGGCTCAAGGCGACCGCCTGGTCCTGGGTGCCGTACGCGGTGGGGTTCGCGGCCCTCCCGGCGTTCGTGGTGCTGGGGCTGCCCGGGCAGCCGTGGCCGACCTGGTGGATCGTCGCGGCCGGAGCGCTGCTGGGGGTCGGCGCCCACCTGGGCGATGTGCTGCCGGACATCCGGAGTGATCTGGCGACGGGCGTGCGCGGATGGCCGCACCGGCTGGGGCCGCGCCGCGCGCGGTTGCTGCTGCCGGTGCCACTGGTGGCCGCGTCCGTGGTCTTGGTGCTGGGGCCGGCCGGGTCACCCGATGGGTGGGGGCTGGCGGTCTTGGGGGTGGCGGGCCTGGTCGCGGTCGCGGGGACGGTGCTGGGCCGCCGCTGGGAGCGGCTGGCGTTCTCGGCGGCGGTCGCGGTAGCGGCGGTGGACGTGGCGTTGCTGCTGGTACGAGGGACGCGAATCGGCTGATCGGGGCGGCTCCTGCCGAGGGCTGCCGCAGGAGGCGTCCGCCCCTGGACCGGTGCCTCGGCGCACGTATCGACGGACCCCGGGGCAGTGCTCCGGCCACCGGGGCCTTGTCGGGAGCGGTCCTGCGGAGGTTTCGCCCGGGCTAGCGGGCGAGCGCCCCGTTCTGGGAGTCGGACGCGGCGTGCCACGCCTGCATACCCGCTCGGGACGCCTCCTTGGCCTGCTGCCACTTCGCGGCCGCCTGCTGGGACGGGGGCACGTCCATGTCGCGGATCATGCGTCGACCCACGGTGAGCAGGGCGTAGGTCCCGATGACTGCGCCGGCGCAGACCATCATGGCACCGGTCGCGGTGAGCACGGCGCCCGCCGTGACGAGCCGGGTGTTGACGTCGATCGTCCGTTCGTGGTGGTTCATGACTCCACCTTCCAACGGGGGCACCTGCTTCGCATCCCGACCGTCGGGCGCGGGGCCGGGCGGGGGGTGTCCGCGGGCCCTACCGCCCCTCACAGCCCTGCCTCCGGCGGGCAGGACCACGCTTGCACCCCCGACGGCGCCGCCGGACTATGGAAGTGTTCCCAGACATGGCACGGCCTGGCTGATTCCTCGCCCGTCGAGAGGAGGCAGGCCGCAATGACCGGCATCACCCACCGCGTGGCCGCCCTGTTCCGGATCAAGGCGGACAAGGCCCTGGACCGGGCGGAGGACCCGCGCGAGGTCCTGGACTACTCCTATGCCCAGCAGCAGGAGCTGCTGCAGAAGGTACGGCGTGGGCTGGCGGACGTGGCCACCAGCCGTAAGCGCATCGACCAGCAGATCGACCAGCTCCGCCAGTCCGGCGGCAAGCTGGAGGAACAGGCCCGGCAGGCGCTCGCAGCCGGACGCGAGGACCTGGCCCGCGAGGCCCTCGGCCGGCGCACCGCCGTGGCCTCCCAGCTCACCGACCTCCAGAACCAGCAGGCGGCACTGCGGGCGGAGGAGGAGAAGCTCACCCTCGCCTCGCAGCGGCTGCAGGCCAAGGTGGAGTCCTTCCGCACCAGCAAGGAGACGATCAAGGCCCGCTATACCGCGGCCGAGGCCCAGACCCGCGTCACCGAGGCCGTCACCGGCATCGGTGAGGAGATGGGCGACGTCGGTCTGGCCGTGCAGCGCGCCGAGGACAAGACCGAGCAGCTGCAGGCCCGTGCCGGAGCACTGGACGAACTGCTCGCCTCCGGCGCGCTGGAGGACGCCACCCTCTCCGCGGGCGGCGACGACCTCCAGGCCGAACTCGAGCGCGTCACCGCGGGCCAGGAGGTGGACGAGGAGCTGGCGCGGCTGAAAGCTCAGATTCCGCCGTCCCCCGCCCCGCCGGCTGTCGAGGGCAAGCGCTCCGAACCGGGTCCGAGGGACCATCCGACGGACCAGGAGGCGGCATCATGATCATGCGGATCCTCGGAGAGGGCCAGTACGAGATCGCCGACGCACACCTCGGCCGGCTCAACGAGCTCGACGCCGCCCTGCAGTCGGCCGTGGACGCCGATGACGAGACGGCGTTCGCCACCGCCCTGTCGGCCCTGCTGGACGCGGTGCGCAGCCTCGGCACGCCGCTGCCGGACGCGACGATCACACCGTCCGAGCTGGTGCTGCCCGACGCGGACACGAGCCTCACGCAGCTGCGTGTCCTGCTCTCCGACGAGGGCCTGATCCCGGGGTGATGACGATGCGCAGCCGTTTCGAGCGCGACCGGCAGCTCACTGCCCGGATGCTGGTCACGATGTTCCTGCTCGGGCTGCTGTACGTGGCGTTCGTCGCCGCGCTGATCGTGCTGCTCAAGTCCGTCGTCCTGGTCGTCGTCATCGCCGCCGGGGCGCTGGGCGCCCAGTACTGGTACTCCGACCGGATCGCCCTGTTCGCCATGCACGCCCGGATCGTCAGCCGGGAGGAGGCGCCGCAGCTGCACGGCGTCGTCGACCGGCTGTGCGCGGCCGCCGACATGCCCAAACCGCGGGTGGCCGTCTCCGAGATGGACCTGCCGAACGCATTCGCCACCGGCCGCAACCCCGACCACGCCGTCGTCTGCGTGACCACGGGGCTCCAGCGGCGCCTGGAACCCGCCGAGCTCGAGGGCGTCCTGGCCCACGAGCTGTCCCATGTCGCGCACCGCGACGTCGCGGTGATCACCATCGCCTCGTTCCTGGGGGTGATCGCGGGTCTGGTCGTCCGCTTCGCCTTCTACTCGCAGCTCTTCGGCGGACGCAACCGGGACCAGAACACCGCCGTCGTACTCGGCCTGGTCATCGGGGTCTCCGCCCTGGTCTACGCGGTCAGCTACCTGCTGATCCGGGCGCTGTCCCGCTATCGCGAACTGGCCGCCGACCGGGCCGGGGCCATGCTGACCGCACGACCCTCGGCCCTGGCCTCCGCCCTGACCAAGGTCACCGGCGACATCGCCCGTATCCCCACCCGGGACCTGCGCACCGCCCAGGCGTTCAACGCGTTCTTCTTCACGCCCGCCCTCGGGCCCGGCACCACGGTGGCCAACCTGCTCTCCACGCACCCCAGTCTGGAACGGCGTCTGGAGGCGCTCGCCGAGATCTCCGAGAAGCTGGGCGAGACGGCCTGACCGCGGCACTGTGCCGCTCGGGCCGCCAGGACCGGCGTACGAACGGGGGCGACGGAAGGAGCTGAGCACCCGTGGGTTTCCTCGACGCCTTGCTGGGGCGGAGCAAACCGGTCAAGCCCGACCTGGACCAGCTGTTCGGCCTGCCCTCCGCGGCGATCACCCTCCAGGCGGCCGTCGGCTTCACCCCGACCGGAGCCGGTTCGGTCTGCTTCGCCAGCAGCGAAGGCGGCGCCTTCACCCAGGTCCGGCAGGATGTACGGGCCCTGCTGGACGCAGACCCCGAGCGCGGCGGCATGCCCGTGGAGTTCAGCCGCGACGAGTACGGCTACTCGTGGCTGCTCTCCCGTCGCGACCCCGACAGCCTGCCCGCGCTCGTCAACGACCTGCACGCGGTCAACAGCGCCCTCGAGGACAGCGGATTCGGACCCCAGCTGCTCTGCTCCCTCGTCGCCTTCCGCGACGCCGAGGAGCTTCACCCCCTCGCGCTGGTCTACCTCTACAAACGCGGCACCTTCTACCCCTTCGCGCCGCGGCCCGGCGAGAAGCGCGACAACCCGCTCGAACTCCAGGTCAAGAGCATCGTCAAGGACGATCTGCGCATCGAGGGGGACCTCACTCGCTGGTTCCCGCTCTGGGGCGCCCCCGGCCTGTGACGCCGCCGGGCACTCACCTCACACCCGTGGGTGAACAGGCGAGGCAGACGGCGGTACGCCCCGGCGTGCGCCGTCGGTGGGAACGAATCTGAACCCAACCGTCGGCTTCCGGCACCGGCCGGGTCCGACCACGCAGTCCCCGCCCGAAAGGCCCGCCCCCATGGCACTCTTCCCGCTCCACCGGGGCCGCATCACTGCTGTCCTGACGGGAGCCTGCACCCTCCTCGCCCTGGTCGGCTGCTCGAACAACGACTACGGCAACGGCTCGGCCAGCACCAGCTCCCCCGCGCAGACCAGCCCGGGCACCGCCGCGGCGCGCATCGTGATCGAGAACTTCACCTTCACCCCGGAGAACCTTCGCGTACGCCCCGGTACGAAGATCACTGTCGTGAACCGCGATTCCGCGACGCACACCGTCACCGCCACCGGGGACAAGGCGTTCGACACCGGTGACATCGAGGGTGGCGCGACCACCACCTTCACCGCGCCGTCCGCACCGGGGAGCTACGCCTACATCTGCACCATCCACCCGAACATGAAGGGAACCCTCACCGTGAGCTGACAGCCCGCGAGCTTGGGTCACCACACCTGCCGTGGCCGTCTCAGGCGAAGTCCGCCGCGGTGATGCCGTCAGGGTGTCCTGGCGGCCACTCCACCAGCTCGATCCGGTAGCCGTCCGGGTCGGTGAGCCACGACGTCTTCGGGCCGTGAGGCCCGCCCGGATGCTGGACGGGTTCCGGCTCCAGGCCGACTTCGGCGAGCGTCTTCAGCGTGGTGGCGAGCGCTTCCACCTGGATCGCCAGGTGATCGAAACCGCTGCCCACGTCGACGCGTCCGCCGGCGGGACGGTGTACCAGTTCGAGCGAGGCCGCCGGTTCGCCGGGGAACGCGAGGAGTACGAGGCGACTCCCGTCGCCGCCCTCGACCCTGCCCAGCTCGGCGTAGCCCAGGGCGGTGTAGAAACCCAGCGAGCGGTCCAGGTCGGTGACACGGTAGGAGACGAAGAGCGTCTTCACGCAGCCTCCTCCTGAGCCCAGCCGAATCGGGTTGTTCATCGTGGGTGCCATCCTCTCCTCCGTGCAGCCGGGGTCCGCGGCCTGACTCGCCGACGGGGCGTCACAAGGATGACTTCGGGCGGTGGGCTACGACACCAGCAGCGGCATGTCCCAGTCCCCGTGTACCGTGCCGCCCGCGGCGTAGGCGTGCAGGGCCAGGGCCGTGCCGCCGGCGCCCTGCAGGAAGCCCGGCATGTCGGAGCCCTGGGGGGTGTTGGTCAGCGTGGAGCGGTAGCCGAAGCGGGAGGCGGGCTTGAACTGGGCGAGGGTCCGGGCCGCCAGCTCGTCCATCAGGGCCGGGACGCGGGGGTCGTCGAGGTGTTCGGTCAGGCGGCCGAACAGGTGCAGCACGCCCGCCCAGCCGTGGCACAGGCCCGGGTCGTCGCACTGCCAGTCGTCCAACGGGGTGGCCAGGAGCGGCTCCAGGGAGCGGTGGGCCAGCGTGTGCCAGTCGGGGCGGTCCAGGGTGTGCGCGGCGAGCTGGACGGCGCGGGTGGTGCCGGGGGCGCCGTAGCACCAGGAGGGGATGACGTGGGCGTGGGCGCTGCCCGGGCCGGCGGCCCACTGCTCCAGGGTGAGGGCGTGCGGCCAGCGGATGCCGCCGGCCTCGTCGGGCATCGCCCAGCGGGTCAGCAGCGCCATCAGGCTCTCCATCGCCTCGCGGTCGCCGTCGACCGACACCCCGGCGCGGCGTGCGAGGGCGAACAGGGCGAGCGGGCCCGCGATGCCGTGGGAGAGGCCGAGGTTGAGGTGGCCGTCGGGCATCTCCGCCTCCTGGCCCATCTTCGGTGCGGCCATCGACCACCAGCGGGGGACCTTGTGGCCGCGGTGGTCGATCTCCCCCAGGCTCAGCCCCACGAGGTACGACAGCACCTGCCGCAGCTCCGCCTCGCACGTCTCGGCGCGGGCCAGCAGATAGCGGCCGATGCCCGTCATGCCGCGGACGACCTCGAAGACGCCGTTGGTGGGCAGCGGGGCGTCGGTGAGCGGCGGCAGCGCGGTGCGGACGATCTGGCGCTGGTGGGCGTCGAAGCGGTCCAGTGCGGTGCGGTAGCCGCCGGTCGCCCGGTGGGCGACGAGCACGGCGTACGCGGCCGCGCCGTGGCCGGCGAAGCTGCCGGCCAGGCTGTCGGGCTGGGCGGCGACGGCGGCGAGGGCTTCGGCGAGGTAGCGGTGGGCCTCGCGGGGCCGGTCGCAGCCGCTGAAGACGACCGCCATACCGGGGTGGCCGCTGGCGAGGGAGAGCGGCTCCCACAGCGGTTCGAGCTCGCCGATGGACGAACTCTCCTCGGGGATGAGACTGTCGGCGGCCGTGGCGGCGGGGTCGGCGAGCCGGGCGAGCACCTCGTCGGCCATCGCGCGGGCGGCCTCGGCGTGGCGGGGCTGGGGCATGTCAGGCCTCCTTCGCGGCGCGCGGGGCGGCGGCCCCGCGGTGCACGTGTTCGCGGGCGAGTCCGCCGAGGACGGCCAGGCCGCGGTTCTCCTGCTCCCGGTCGATGCCCAGGAGCCGGTTGTGCTGCATATGCAGCAGGGCGAGGATCGTGTGGGCGCCGGCGGCGTCCGGGGTCCCGTCGGGCAGGAGGAGCTTGCCCAGGGCGGCACCGGGGGCCGAGCCCCACAGTCCGGCCAGCGGCGCGCTGGTGAAGCGGTCGGCGAAGACGGCGGCCGTCCGGCCCGGGACGATGAGTTCGCGGGTCAGGGCGCGGTGCTCGCGGTAGGTCTCGCGGCCGGGCGGGAAGCCGCGGGCGACCCAGGCGGTCCAGTCCCAGTCGCCGAGGGATTCCAGCAGCGCGGCGTGGTTGAGCGCCGCCCACACCTCCGGCGGCAGGTCGAGGGCGCCGCGGCCGCGCAGGCTCAGCTGGGCGAGGGCGGACTGGCTGTCCGCGCAGAACAGCTCCTCGGCGAGGGTGAGGCCGTCGGGGCCGCCGTAGCGTTCGGTCTCGGGGACGTAGGTGTCCAGGGCGAAGTGCCGCAGGACGCCGCGGCCGATCAGCCTCCGGGTGTGGGTGGCCAAGGCGTCCAGCACCTCGGTGCGCAGCGCCTCGGGTGTTCCGTGCAGCCGCAGCCGGATGTGCGGGTCGGGGTCGCGGTAGCGGATGAAGAACCAGCGGTCGAGGTGCGGGGCGACGGCCCGTACGAGCGGCGGGACGTGGTCGCGCAGCAGCTCGTCGAGGGTGGGCTCGGCGGCGTACAGCTTGGCGAACAGCCAGTCCTCGCCGGGCTGGTGGTAGGCGGCCGTGCGGCGCACCGCGGGACGCTTCGGCACCGGGGAGGGGCGGGGGCGGCGCCTCAGCGGGACCACGATCTCGGCGCTGTGGCCCTGCGCCCAGCCGAGCGTGCGCACGTCCGCCGCGAGGTCCTCGAACAGCAGGGGTTTGCTGCGGCGCACCTCCTGCCGGAACATCTCCCGGTTCCAGGTGTCGGCGAGGTCCAGGCCGTAGGTGCGGTCCCAGTGCACGATCAGCAGATGGTCCGGCACGCCGTAGCGGGTGCGCCACGCGTCAAGGGCGCGGTCCCAGCCGGCCGGGTCGTGGGCGGCCGCGCGCAACTGCCGGTCGGGCAGCCAGCGCATCGGCTGGACGACGACCTTGCCGAACGTCAGGCGCGGCAGCAGCGGCAGGCTCTCCAGGCCCTGCCACTCCCAGCCGGTCCAGGCCCGCGGCCGGCCGAAGACGCAGTCGACGAGGAAGCGGGCGATCTCGGGGGCCTCGCGGTTGAGGGCGACCATGTGCGGGACGACGGGTACGACGCGGCGGCCGCTGTCCGGGTCGGTCAGGTGCAGGCCGGTTGCGTCGATGCCGACCAGCAGCTGCCGCCAGTCGAGGTGTCCTGGGGCGGCCGGGTCCGCGTACACGCCCAGCGGCAGCTGGTGGGGCACCAGTCGCGGCACCTGCGTCATGTTCTGGGCGCGCACCGTGTACGGGCGGAAGGTGACCTGCGCGGCGATGGTGTCCTCGTCGGCGAGGGCGCCGACCAGGCCGGACAGCTCGCCGCCGATGCCGAGGTGTTCGGCGAAGCGGCCCGCGGTGGCGCCGGCCACCCAGGAGCCGAGATGCCGCGAGGTCATCAGCCGGAAGTCGCCGCGGTCGACGGCGGCGGGGCTCTCGGCGAGCAGTTGCAGGCAGACCTCGAGTGAGCGGGGCGGCTCGGCGGGGACGTCCCGGCGCGGGGGTGCGAGCCGGTCGATCAGCTCGGGTGTCAGCCGCAGTTCGCGGTCGGCGTCCAGCAGCGCCGACTGGACGAGTTCCGCGGTCAGCATGCGGCGCTCGCGAGCGTCCTCGTCGCTGCTGAGGACGGTCGGCCGGGACGGCCCGTCGGGTGAGCGGTCGGCGTAGATCGCGGGGAAGCCGAGGCCCCGGTGCGGGTCGGTCAGCTCGCCCAGGGGGACGGCCGCGTCCGTGCCGTACCGCTCGATGAACTGCTCGTGGTAGTCGCGCATATGGCTGCCGACGGACCATTCCTGGGACAGTTCCCACATCGCGCAGGCGTAGCGCCGCGCCTCCTCGGCGACCGCCGGGGCGAGGCGGATGTCGGCGTCGACGCGCAGGTCGACCTGGACCGGGGGGCCGGTGGGCGCGCCGCCGGGTTCGGCGGCGTCCACCAGGGCGCGCCAGGCGGCGCGGCCCTCGCCGGCCGGGGCGGCGGCGTACGCGCGGGCCGCGGCGCGTACGGCGCGCAGCTGGTCGGCGGCGCCGGGAACGGGTGCGACGGCGGACTCGATGTGGTCGAGGAGGGCGTCGTCGATCCGCGGCGCGATCAGGGAGGTCAACAGGAAGCCGTGGGTGATCAGCTGGGCGAGGGCGGCGTCGAGGCGCTCCTCTGCCACCTTCGGGAACGCGGCGGCGGCCTCGCGGATCAGGGTGTCGTACGGCACGGGGCGTGCGGCGCGGTCGGCGGCGAAGGCGGTCAGCGGATTGCCGCGGACGGAGATCTCGCCGTCCGGGCCGGGCAGCAGGAGGCGGTCGCCGCGCTCGCCGCACAGGTTGTTCCAGACGACGTCGACCCGGCGGCGGACGTCTGCGTCCTTCAGCCAGGTGTGGATCCGCTCGTCCAGCCAGGCCGCGTCGATCCGGACGGACTTCTGCCCGGGTCCGCGCACGTCGGCCTCGGTGCCGGGGCCGAAGCGGGCGGTCGTGACCCCGGCGAACAGGCCGAAGGGCGTGGGCCGTGCGCCCATCCGCAGCGCGTAGCGGCTGACGGAGCGGGCCATCCCGGCAATGCGCTTGGCGCTCAGCTCCTCCCCCGCCTCGAGCCGGTCGAGGTGGTGCGGGAGGCTGCTCCCGGCGAGCTCGATCGCCTCGCGGAGCAGCGGGTCGGCGGTGGTGCGGAGGATGTCCTCGGGTCCGGGGCCGCCGCGGCCGTCGACGGACGGCGGGCGCGGGGTCGCCGCGATCCGGACGAGTGGCGGATCTGCTACGTCGTAGTGGTCGTCCCGCATGGCTTGAGCTGCCCCTCCCCTGGTTCCGCACGGCCGGTGAACGCGAGGGCGGAGCGGGCCGAAGGGCCCGCTCCGCCGTTCAGCGGATCAGCAGCAGCAGTACGGACAGCGCGACTGGACGCCGTAGGTGCTCGGCGAGGTCGAACCGCAGCTGACGCCGGACAGGCGCTGCTTCTCCATCGAGCCGCCGAACGCCGCGTCGGGGCTGATGCCCGCCACCTGGACGTCGAGGTCCAGGTCCGCGGTGTCGGTGGTGGTGTCGTCGAGCAGGACAGTGTTCGTCATCGATACGTCTCCCTTGAGAGCTGGACGGCCGTCTTCGGGTGCGCTGACCGGGAGTTCCGTGGTGCCTACTGGTCACGCCAAGACCTGGACCGGGACAGAGCTGTCCCCTGCGGCTGCCATCCTGGACGGTGAACGGAATCATGGTCGACAGCAAGCGCGTACGCGTCAAGAAGGCCCTGGTGGGGTTCCGGCCAGCGTGCGGGCACGGGCCGTGCCGCCGGTGCGTACTCCAGGGGCGAGCCCGCCTGTTTCACGAGCAAGGAATGGCCGAGAAGCAGTGTCGCGCCCGTCGGCGGTGACGGAGGTCAGCGGAACAGCGGTTCGGGTCCGTCCGCAGACGCGGGCTGTGCCAGCAGCGCGGCCTCCTCGGCCGCGCCGCTGTCCAGGTCATGGCGGCCGTACTCGTCCAGCGCCACCCGTGCCTCCGTCCGGCAGGCGCGCGCCTCCTGCGCCCGGCCCAGCTGCGCGTACACCTGGGCCAGCGCCCGGAGGGTCTGCGCGCGCCGGAAATGGTCACCGGTGTCGTGGAACACCCGTGCGGCCTCCCGCAGTTCCTCTGCCGCCTGCTCGGGGCGCCCCTGGCCGCGGTGCAGGCGTCCCAGGACCAGGCGTGCGGCTCCGGGGCCCCAGGTGTCACGGGAGGACTCGAAGTACGCGAGCGCCTCGCGTGCCTGCTCCCCCGCCTCCTCCCACCGGGCCAGGTCGGCGAGCGTCATGCCCAGGCGCCACCGGGTCATAGCGACGGCGCGCGGATCCCCGGCGGCCGCGCATTCCTTCAGCGCCCGGCGCAGCGTGGCGAGGGCGGCTGCGGGGTCGCCGGACATGCGCTGGGCGTGTCCGAGGTGGCTGAGGGCGGTCGCGGCGCCGACCGCGTCCGCGTGCAGCTCCCGTACGGCCAGGTCCTGCCGGTGGAAGGCGACGGCGTCCGCGAAGCGGCCCATCTCCCAGTGCGCCAGGCCCAGTTTGGTCAGCGCGTGCGCCTCCTCCTGCCAGTCGCCGTCGGCATGGGCGAGCTCCAGGGCCTGTTCGTGGCGGGTGACGGCGAGGGCCGGGCGTCCGCTGAGGGCGTCCGCGTAGCCGAGGGAGTTCAGGGCCACGGCCACCAGGCGGCGGTCGTCCAGGCGCAGGGCGGCGCGGTGGACCGCTTCGCCGGCGCGGGTGAGCGGGGCCCACTGGCACCGCAGGTCGTAGTACCAGACGAGGCCGTCCAGCAGCGCGGCCGGCTCCAGCGGGGCGAGCGCCTCGGCCGGCGTGTTCTCCAGCACGGTGAGTACGGCTTCGCCCTCGGCGTCCAGCCAGTCCAGCGCCGCCGTGCGTCCGCCGGGGAAAGGGCCGCCTGCCGGGGCGACCGCTTCGGCCGCCTGGCGGGCGGTGGTGAGCAGCCAGCGGCGCAGGCGATCCGCGGTCTGCTCACGCTGCCCCGGGTCCTCCTCGGCCACGAGGCGCTCGTGGGCGAACTCCCGGACCAGTTGGTGGGGCCGGTACCGGCCGGGCAGGGCCGCGGCGGTGACCAGGCCGGCTCCCGCGAGCCGCTCCAGGGCCCGCCGCGCCGGGGGCGCTGCGGCGGGCAGGTCCTGCAGGACGCCGGCGGTGGACGCGGTGACGTCGGTGCCGGGCAGGTGGGCCAGCCGGCGCAGCAGCAGGCGGTCCCCGGCGTCCAGCGCCCGGTAGGACAGGGTCAGGGCGGCTGTAAGGGGGCTCAGGCGTTCGTGCCGGTCGTGCAGCCCGTCGGCGAAATGGCTTAGGGGCCAGTGGGGTTGGGCCGCCATCCGCTCGCCGAGGACCCGCAGCGACAGCGGGAAGCCCTCGCAGCCGGCGATGACCTGCTCCATGGCGTGCGGCTCGGCCCGCAGCCGCTGCGCGCCGGCGATTCCCGCCAGCAGTGCGGTGGACTCCTGCGGTAACAGCGGGCCGAGCGGCAGGTGCACGGCGCCCGCCAGTTCGTGGAGCGGCCGCAGGCTCGTCACCACGACCAGCGCGGGGCCCGACCCCGGGATGAAGGGCCGCACCTGCGCGGCGTCGCGGGCGTCGTCGAGCACCAGCAGCAGCGGATGCCCCTCGGCCTCGGCGCGGAACAGCCGGGCGCAGTCGGCCGGGTCGGCGGGGATGCGCTGGGGTGGGATGTGCAGCAGCTCCAGCAGGCGGCGCAGCTCCGGCTCGACGGCGACGGGAGTGCGCGTCCCGGCCCGGACGCGGTGCAGCTCCACCCACCACTGGTGGGCGAACCGCGTCGCCTCGTGCGCGGCCCTGAGCGCCAGGGTGGTCTTGCCGACGCCGGACATGCCGTGCAGGACGACGACGA
Organism: Streptomyces sp. NPDC051940; assembly: GCF_040680895.1. Classification (NCBI taxonomy): domain Bacteria; kingdom Bacillati; phylum Actinomycetota; class Actinomycetes; order Kitasatosporales; family Streptomycetaceae; genus Streptomyces; species Streptomyces sp. NPDC051940. The sequence goes on from NZ_JBFAXR010000056.1 coordinate 41,811, forward strand.
GCGGATGCGGTGCGCTGCCGGCGCGGGCGGTCAGCGCACGCAGCCGGGCGAGTTCCGCCTCCCGGCCGGCGAAGTCGGCGGGGACGGGCGGGAGTTCCCGCGCGGGCGCTGCGTAGTGGGCGGTGCGTTCGCCCAGGGCGCGGTTGAGCAGCCGCACCAGTCTGCCCGGGGGAAGGCCCAGCACCCGCTCGTAACCGCGGACCACCTCCGCGGGCGGCTGCCGTGTTCCGCTCTCGTACGGGGACAGGCGGCTGTGCCCAGAGTTCAGCCGCCGGGCCATGGTGCGCTGCGACAGTCCGCGGCTCTCCCGCGCTGTTCGCATGGCCTGCCCCAGCGCGCGCAGGGCGGCGTCGTTCACGGACAGCTCGGCCATGGCCTCTCCCCCCGGGACCTGTGGGCGCCTGTTGCCTAGATCATCTCGTAACCGCTCCTTTCCGTGGGGCTGGTGGGCGATTTCCGGGGTCCGCTGTCCGCAAAGTGTCCGCGCATCGTCCGGCGCCCGGCACTGCGTCGGTCCGGGTCCCTACGCTCGCGGACACGGGTGCCGTGTCTGTGCCCGTGCTCCCGTCGAACCGTCCTCATGAGGAGGCCTGTCAGCCGTGTTCGAACCCCTTGCCGCGGGCGATCCGCGGGCGATCGCCGGCTACCAGCTCACGGCGCGGCTCGGCGCGGGCGGGATGGGGCAGGTGTTCCTGTCCCACACGCCCGGCGGGAGGCCCGTCGCGATCAAGGTGATCCGCCCGGAGCTGGCCTCCGACCCGGAGTTCCGGCGCCGCTTCGAGCAGGAGGTACGCGCCGCCGAGCGCGTCCAGGGCCTGTACACCGCGCCCGTCATCGACAGCGACACCCAGGGCCCGACACCGTGGCTGGCGACCGCGTACGTCGCGGGGCCGCCCCTGGCCGCGGCGGTCGCCGAGCACGGCCCGCTGCCCGAGCAGACGGTGCTGCTGATGACGGCCGGGGTGGCGGAGGCGCTGCAGGTGATCCACGGCGCGGGGATCGTCCACCGCGACCTCAAGCCGTCCAATGTGCTGCTCGCCGCGGACGGCCCCCGCGTCATCGACTTCGGGATCGCCCGTGCCGCGGACGCCACCGTCCTCACCTCCAGCGGGGTGATCGTGGGCACGCCGTCCTTCATGTCGCCCGAGCAGGCGGCCGGCACGGCGGTCACCGAGGCCACGGACGTCTTCGCCCTCGGCCAGGTCGCGGCGTACGCGGCGATCGGCGGGCCCGCGTTCGGGGAGGGCACCTCGCACAGCGTGCTGTACCGGATCGTGCACGAGGAGCCCGACCTGACGGCGGTGCCCGCCGGGCTGATGGAACTGGTCACCGGCTGTCTGGCGAAGGAGCCGCAGGACCGGCCGACGGTCGCGCAGATCCTGGCGCTGTGCCAGGCCGCGACCGAGTCGACCGTGCTGCGCCGGCCCGAGGACTGGCTGCCGCCCCCGGTCGCCGACTCCCTCCCCGAGCGCACCGCCCCCGCCACCGTCGCCCTGCTGCCCGCGGCGCCCGCGCAGCCGCCACTCCCGCCGACCCGGCCCCCGCTCCCACCGGCTCCGGCCGCCGGGGCGCTCCCGACCGCGCGCCGGTCACGGCGCCTCGCGGTGGCGGTGGCCACGGCGGCCGCGCTGGTGGCCGGAGCGCTCGGCGCACGCGCGGTCCTGGACCACGAGCGCCCGACGGGGACCGGGGCCGCGGGAGACAACCCGCCGGCGTCCACTGCCTCGACCGGCACCGAGGACGCCGCATCCGCGACGCCCGAACAGCTCGAAACCGCCTCGGAGACCCCGTCCCCGTCGGCGACCCCGTCCCCGTCCACCGCGCCGGCCGTGGACCCCGAACCGCAGACGTACCGCTTCGACCTGCCGCACGGATACGCGCTGAACTTCACCGACGACCCGGTCAAACCCACTCAGGACGGCGGGGACATCAGCTATCCCGAATCGACCTTCGACGGGGCGGGCAGGTTCGAGGCGCCGAACGGGAAACTGGTGCTTCTCCCCCCGTCGGAGAACGGCTCGCTGGACCTCTGCCGCAACAACTCCCAGTTCGCCTACTCGGTCCTCCTCACCAAGTTCACCAAGGGCCGCAAGGTCTGCGTCACCACCGGGGAAGGCCACATCCTCCTCGTCGAGAACCGTGGCACCGCACCGGACGACTCACCCAGCGACTTCATCACCCTCAAGGTGACCGTCTGGCGCTACGCCCTCGCCGCCGAGACGAACTGACCGCCGATGTCCACCTCCACGCGCGGAATCCGCGCCTTCATCCTGGCCGTGGTCACCGCGCTCTGCGTCGGTGCGGGCGGCTACGCGGCCTACCACTGGACCGGCGCCGACCCCGGTGACCCGCAAGGGAAGACACCCGCGGGCTCCGGCCGCCCGGCGGTGCCGGCCACCGCGGGCACCACGGACGTCGGCGGACCCGATGCCACCGCCTTCGTGGCCCAGCGACCGCAGGAGCGCCCCGCCGGATGGCAGTCCTGGCAGGGCAGGTTCGCCCGGCCCCCGCTGGCCTGCGCCGCCGACCCGCGGGCGGTGGCCTGCCTGCTCGTCGACGGCACCTACGAGGCGCTCAGCGCCGTCGACGGCCGCCGGCTCTGGACAGCCGGCACCCCCGAGGGCAAGGGGGAGATGCCGGGCGACGGCGAGGCGTACGTCGCGCCGAACGGCGACTTCTACGTGGGCGGCGACGGCGTGCCGCCGGTGCTGCAGGGCGGCCGGGCGCTGATTTCCCTCAACGGCCGTGTGGAGCTGCGCGATTCGGCGGACGGGCGCCGGCTGTGGACCTCCCCCGGCGGCCTGCGCATCGCGCGCTATCCGCACCGTCCCGGTATCAGCGGCGACGCGGTGCTGGTATCCGGCTACACCGACGACTACGTCCCGGTCGTCGAGGCCTACGCCCTGGACTCCGGCGTGCGCCTGTGGCGCGTGCCTCTGGGGCCGGCCGTCCAGGACGCGATGGGAGAACCGGTGTACCGGCTGCGGGCGGTGCGCGGCGGGCAGGCGTACGCGACCGCGGTCGGCAGCGGTTCGGACACCTCCGATCTGGTGCGCATCGACGTCGCCGGCGGCAGGATCGCGGCGCGGCTGAAGGGGCTGCCGGTGCTGGGCTGCGCGCAGGTGATGGCGCTGCGCCGGAACGTGGCGTGCGAGCTGCCGCAGACGTCGACCGGGGAGTCCGGGACGCTGCTGCTCGATCCGCGGACCCTGGCCCGCGGGGCCACCGCGCACCTCCCCGAGGGATCCCTGGTGGCGGCGGACGACACGAACGCGCTGGTCTACGACGCCACCCGGAGCACCCTGACGGCGGCGCGGTGGGAACAGGGCACCCGCACGGGCGAGGCCACCTTGGTGCACCTGCCCGACCAGTCCGCCCCCGCGTCCTCCACCCCCCTGCTCATCGGCGCCCGGGCGCTGACCGTCGACTACACCACCCTGCGGCTGCTGTCCCTGCCCGGCCTCACCGGTCACGTCATCCCCGTCCCCGAGGCCCCGCGCGAGCGCGTGCTTCCCACCGGCGATCCGATGGACGGCCGCAAGTTCACCGACACCCTGCGGCCGCCGCAGGTTCTGGCCCTCGGGGGTGTCGCGCACATCGTCTACGACGACGCGAGCGTCGTCTCGCTGGCCCTCCCGGAATGACGTTCCGCTCGTTCAGGCCGCATGGGAAACCGGCGCCATGTGGTCGGTGAACCAGTCGCGGGCCAGCTCGGTGACGTGTTCCAGGGTGCCGGGCTCCTCGAAGAGGTGGGTGGCGCCGGGGACGACCTCGAGGCGGTTCTCGCAGTGCAGGCGGGCCTGCGCTTCACGGTTCAGGCGGAGCACCAGCTCGTCGTGGCCGCCCACGATCAGCAGCGTGGGCGCCACCACCGCCGGCAGCCGGTCGCCGGCGAGGTCGGGCCTGCCGCCCCGGGAGACGACCGCGGCGATCCCCGCGCCGGGCTCGGCAGCCGCCGACAGCGCCGCCGCCGCGCCGGTGCTGGCACCGAAGTACCCGACCGGGAGCCCTTCCGCCGCGGGCTGCTGCCGCAGCCAGTCGGTGGCGTCCGCCAGCCGCCCGGCCAGCAGCGCGGTGTCGAAGACGTTCGCCCGGTCACCCTCCTCGTCCTCGGTGAGCAGGTCGAACAACAGGGTGCCGAGACCCGCCCGGTTCAGCCCCGCCGCGACGAACCGGTTGCGCGGACTGCGCCGGCTGCTGCCGCTGCCGTGCGCGAACACCACCACCCCGCTCGCGCCCTCCGGCACCGTCAACTGCCCCCGCAGCACCACCCCGCCCGCCCGCACGCCCTCCGCGGCGCCGGCGCGGCTCGCCCCGGTGCGGCGGGCGGCCGTCAGGCGATCGGCCGCCTCCTGCAGGCAGGCGACGACCTCGGCGTCGGCGGTCTGGGAGAAGTCGGCGTAGAACTGGCCGATCGCGTAGAAGTTCGCGGGAGCGTGTACGCAGATCAGTTCGTCCGCGTCGTCGCCGAGCCGCGCGGTCCAGTCGTGCGGGGCGACGGGGACGGCGAGCACGACCCGTTGCGCCCCGCGGGCCCGGGCGATCCGGCATGCGGCGCGGGCCGTCGACCCCGTGGCCACCCCGTCGTCGACGACCACCACGGTACGGTCCGCGAGCCCGGCCGATTCCCGCCCGCCGCGGTAGCGCCGGGCGCGGCTCTCCAGCACCTCGCGCTCCCGCTCCTCGACCAGGGCCAGCTCGTCGCCGGTGACGCGCGCGGTGCGCATCACGTCGGCGTTGATCACGCGTACGCCGCCCTCGCCGATGGCTCCCATCCCCAGCTCCGGCTGGAACGGCACCCCCAGCTTGCGTACCAGACAGACGTCGAGTGGCGCATCGAGTGCCTCGGCTACCTCCGCGGCGACCGGGACGCCGCCGCGGGGCAGCCCCACGACCACGACGTCCTGGCCTTTGAAGCGGTCCAGTCGGTCCCCCAGCTGCCGGCCGGCGTCACGACGATCCGTGAAGAACACGATCCGACCTCCTCTGCCGCGGGAGCGCGCCCGGACACCATCAGCCCCACCTTTCATCCTCGCACCAGCCGAGCGGGGGCGCACACCGCCGCCGGAGGCGGCTGTACGGGGTCGGAGGGAGCGATGCCCTCGGGGGCCCGGGCTACTTCTTGTCCAGCAGGGCGCAGACCGCCTCTTCCTCGGCCGCGCGCAGCTGCTCCAGCAGCGCCGGATTGGTGGTGCGGTTGATCTGGGCGGTCAGGGAGACGGTGAGCGAGTGGGTACCGTCCGGAGTCGCCGCGATCAGCTGGGTGTAGCCGGGGGTGTTCCCGGTGTGGCCCAAGACCGTGCCGCAGCGGGTGCGGTAGCGGAAGATGGCCAGGCCGGCCTTGTTCTCGCCCGGGCCCGCCGGTTCCGAGGCGCCCTCGATCCAGCGGCGCTGCTGCACGAGGGCATCCTCCGAGGTCAGGGCGCCGGCGGCGTACGCGCGGATGAAGCGGGTCAGGTCCTGGGGTGTGGAGACGATGCCGCCCGAGGCCCACACCCCGGAGGCGCTGATCAGCTCGCTGACGTCCTCGGGGGGTGCGGAGCGGACGTCGTAGCCGTGCATGTAGGGCCGCGGCATCGTGTAGCCGAGGGGGAGGCTGGTGTGGCGCAGGCCCGTGGGGCCGTAGACCTTCTCGCGCAGCAGGGCGTCGTAGGGCAGGCCGGATGCCTCCTCGGCCATCAGGGCCACCGCGATGTTGTCGGAGTTGGAGTAGTGGTACTCGCTGCCGGCCGGGAAGTCCAGCGGCTTGTCGGCCACGAAGTCCAGCAGGTGCTGCGGGTCGAAGGTGCGGCGCGGGTCCGCCTGGATGAGCTTGAGGAAGTCGGGGTCCTTGCTGTAGTCGGGCAGGCCGCTGGTGTGGTTGAGCAGGTTGCGCAGGGTCACCGCGTGCCATGCCTTCGGCAGCTGGGGCAGGTGTTCGCCGATCGTGTCGTCGAGGGCGAGCTTTCCCTGCCGGACCAGTGCCAGGGCGACGGCGCCGCTGAACGCCTTCGCCGTGCTCGCGATCCGGGTGTGGTCCGTCGTCCTGAGGGGGCGGCCGGTGTCCAGGTCGGCGACGCCCGACCGTACGACGCGGGTCCGCCCGCCGTTACGCAGCACGACGATCACTCCGGGCGGGCCGCCCGTGGCGCGGACCAGATCGTCCAGCCGGCGCTGCAGCTCCGTGTCGGTGCGGGCTGCTGCTGTGGCCGGCGCGGGCGCGACGGCGCACAGGCAGGAGGCCAGGAGCGCGGTTGCCAGCGGCAGCCGCAGGCGGCTCGGCCGCGGGCCCCCGGGTCGTGGCGGGAGCGGGTGGCGGATGGAGCGCGGCAGCGGCATGGCGTTGTCCCTGGGGTGGGTGATCGGGCCGCCTTCCAGCATTGCGGTGGCGTGTACGGGGCGCCCGCGCTCCTGGTCCATCCGGATGAGGCGGTCGCGGGGGCGCTCCCCCGGGCGGTGCCCTTCTCAGGCGCCGGCGCCGCCGTCGACCGGCACCATCGCCCCGGTCACCATCGACGCGCGGTCGCTGAGCAGCCAGGCCGCCGCCTCGGCGACCTCGTGCGGCTCGGCCATCCGGCCCAGCGGGATCGAGGAGTTGATGCGGTCGATGACGCCGGGCGTCGCCGCCTCCCACGCGTCGATCATCTCCGTGGCGGTGCCGCCGGGAGTGATGCCGTTGACCCGGATGCCCTCAGGTGCCCAGGTCACGGCGGCGGTCTCGGTGATGCTGTTCAGCGCGCGCTTCATGGCCGCGTACGCGGGAAGGGCGGGGTTGGCGCGGCGGCTGCCGATGCTCGAGGTGTTGACGATCGCCCCGCCGCCGCCGCGGCGCATCAGCGCCGCCTCGGCGGTCATCGCGGTCCAGTGCGCGCGGAAGTTCACGGCGAACTGCTCGTCGACGTCCTCGTCGGTCGTGGTGTCGAGCGGGCCGGGACGGTGCTGGATGGCCGCGCCGTTGTTGAACGCCCCGTCGAGTCGGCCGTGCAGCTCCGCCACGCGGTCGACGGCCGCGCGGACGGCGGCGCGGTCGGCCAGGTCCAGTGTCACGGCGTCGGCCGTGCCTCCGTCCGCGCGGATCCCGGCGACGACGCGGGCGAGGGCGTCGGTGCCGCGGGCGGCCAGGACGACGGCCGCGCCCTCGCGGGCGAAGAGCCGGGCCGCGGCCTCGCCGATGCCCCGGCTCGCGCCGGTGATGAAGACGACCTTGCCGGTGAGCAGGCCGATCGGGGTGGTGTGGGTGTGGTCGGTCATGCCGCCAGCGTCGCGGTCCTCCGGGTGCGGATGCAGGCACAGGTGGTACCAGGATCCGCCGCCGTACGGCGGGCAGACTTGGCGTATGGACAAGCAGGAGCTCGGAGCGTTCCTCCGCACCCGGCGTGCCCGGCTGCGGCCGCAGGACGTCGGCCTGCCCTCGGGGCCGCGGCGCAGGACCCCGGGGCTGCGGCGCGAGGAGGTCGCGGTCCTCGCGCACATCTCCACCGAGTACTACGTCCGCCTCGAGCAGGGCAGGGCGCCGCGTCCCTCGGGCGAGGTCCTCGCCGGGATCGCGGGCGCGCTGCGCCTGACCGACGCGGAGTCCGACCACCTGCACGTGCTGGCGGGCACCGCGCCGGTCCGGACCCGGCTGCACCGCCGCGACGTCCGCCCCAGCATCCTCGCGCTGCTCGAGCGGCTGCCGCAGACGGCGGCGATCGTGACGTCCGCGGTGTTCGAGGTCCTCGCCTGGAACGAACTCGCCGCCGCGCTCATGGAGGACTTCGCCGAGCTCGCCCCGCGCGACCGCAACCTCGCACGGCGGGCGTTCCTCGGGCCGCTGCCACCGGACGCGGAACTGTACGGGCTCTCCGACGGAACCGAGTTCCGCCACCATGCGGTGAGCGAGCTCCGGGCCGTCCTCGCCCGGTACCCGTCGGACCCCGCGGTCACCGCACTGGTCGCCGAACTCCGCGACGGCAGCCCGGAGTTCGCCCGGCTCTGGGAGCGGCATGACGTGCAGGCGGCGCCCATGCTCACCAAGACGTTCCGGCACCCGGCCGTCGGGCGGATCACCGTCGACTGCGACGCCCTCACGCTGCCGGACCGCGACCAGCACCTCGTGCTCTACAGCGCGCCGCCGGGATCCCCGGACGCCGAGGCGCTCGCCTTGCTGAGCGTGCTGGGGACCGAGCGGGTCGATGCGAGCGGAGCGCTCTGACCGTCCCGCTCGGCCCGGGGGAGCTGATTGCGTACCCCGCTCCACTCTGCTGGGATGAGCGGACTCAGCCCGAACTCCCGTAGCAGGAAGGGTCGTTGTGACCAGTACCGAAGATCCGGCGCTCGATCCGACGACACCGCACGCCGCGCGGATGTGGAACTACTGGATGGGCGGCAAGGACAACTACCAGGCTGACCGCGACGCCGGGGACGCCGTCGCCGCGGTGTATCCGGACATCGTCACGATGGCCGTGCAGTCGCGCCGGTTCCTCATCCGGGTCGTGCGGTATCTGGCCGAGGAGGCGGGCATCCGCCAGTTCCTGGACATCGGGACCGGCCTGCCCACGATGGAGAACACCCACGAGGTCGCGCAGGGCGTCTCCGCCGACTGCAAGGTGGTGTACGTCGACAACGACCCGATGGTGCTGGCGCACGCCGACGCGCTGCTGCGGGCGGTGACCCCGGAGGGAGTCACCGCCTATGTGCACGCCGACTACCACGACCCGCAGTTCATCCTCGCCGAGGCCGCGAAGACGCTCGACCTCAGCCGCCCGGTGGCGGTGATGTTCATGGGCGTGCTGGGCTACGAGCAGGACCACGCCGTACTGCGCTCCATCGTGTCCACGGTCATGGCCGCCGTACCGGCCGGGAGCCATCTGGTGCTGTGGGACGGCACGGACACCGGCGACGCGGTGGTCGAGGGCGGGGAGCAGCTGGTGGAGTCCGGCGGCGTGCCGTACATCCTGCGCAGCCCGGCTCAGCTGGCGGAGGGCTTCGAGGGGCTGGAGCTGGTGGATCCGGGCATGGTGCCGATCACCCGGTGGCGTCCGGCGACCGGCGAACTCGGCGCCAAGCACATCGACGCCTACGGCGCCGTGGGCCGGAAGGTGTAGGCGGCGGCGCGGGTTCACGGCCGGTCGGCCGGGGGCCGCAGCGCGAGTACGTGGCCGGCACCGGGCGGCGTGCGTCCGGCGAGGGTGTCCAGATAGGCGCGGCGGGCGGCCTCCAGGCCGGTGTGGTGCACCACCGGGAACCACGTCGCGGCGGCCGGCCGGAAGTCCTGCCAGGCCCCCTCGATGCGGGCCAGCAGCTCGTGCAGGCCCCAGGTCCGCGCCCGTTCACGGATGCGTTCGGGCGAGAGGAAGGGTCGCGGAGGCGGGCCGGGCAGTGCCCCGGCGGGTGCGGCGCCGTGGGTGTGGCCGACCCTGATGCTGGCGCGCAGCCGGTCGCCGTGGTGGTGGTGCACGGCCGCCGTGATCGCCGAGTCGCCGGCGAAGTCGACGTAGGCCGTGTCCGCTTCGGGCAGTCGGGTTGCGCCGGCGTAGTCCAGGACCTGGTCGTACACGCCGAGGCTCGTGGTGTACGGCAGGTTGGCGGGCGAGGTCAGGCCGATCACCTCGATGCCGGGGCGGTGGGCCGCCAGCAGGAAGGCCAGGCCCGCGGCCGTGCGGCTGGAGGCGCTGGACAGCAGGATGCGGGTGGCTCCGAAGCGGCCGTGTTCCGCGAGGAGGTCGGCGAGCAGGTACGACGTGAGGAACAGCGGCCACACCGTCAGCCTCAGTGCCTCGGCCGTGGCGTCCCGTACGGGGTCGGTGCCGGCGTAGGTGTAGTGGTTGTACGCCGCGGGGAGGCCCGCCCGGTGGGCGCTGCGGTCGGTGAACCCTGCCCCGTCGCCGCGGTTCACCGTCGCCAGCAGGTGCGTGCCCATCGGCACGAAGCCGAAGACCCGCGCCCCCGGCGGCACATCCGCCTCGCGGGCGGCGAGCACCTCGGCGTAACCCCAGGCGGGGACGCGGCCCCAGGCCCCGGCTGCCGGGAAGAAGTCCCAGTAGCGCAGGCGCTCTCCGAGGCGGGCGTAGGTGATGTTGTTGGCCGTGAGGCCGAAGGCGTCCACGCGGAGCAGGACCTGTCCGGGGCCCGGTTCGAGGGGCGGGCCCTGCGCCAGCCGTGTCACGGCGAGGTCGTCCCGTCTGACCTGCAGGTCCGTCGTCATGTCGCCTCCCGCGCGCCGGCCTTCTGCGGCTGATGCTCCCCGGGCGGGGCGCCTCGGGGCCGGAGGCGCTGTGGCAACGGCGCGTGAAGGGAGGGTGGCGGCCGACAACTATCCGGGCGGTATGTCGGAGAATGCGGCGTTCAGCCGGGCGAGTAGTGCGGCCAGGTGCTGCACGTCCGCCGCGGGCCAGTCGTCAAGGGAGCGCTCCAGATGCGCGACCCGCTGTTCCCGCATCCGGGCCATGGCCGTGTGGCCACGGGCGGTGAGTTCGACCTCGCGGCGGCGGCGGTCCAGGCGGCCCGCTCTGCGGCGTACCAGACCGGCCTCCACCACCTCGTCCACCAGCCGGCTGGCCCGCGCCGGGTCCGTCAGCAGCGACGCGGCGAGCTCCCCGACCGTCGGGCGCAGCTCCCCCGAGGCCTCCACGACGCGCAGCAGCCGGTAGTGCACGGGTGACCAGGGCCAGCCGGTCGCCTCCTGCAACGCCGCCCGCCGACCCGGGCCGTACAGACCGAACGTGGCGTGCCGCAGCACCTCCAGCTCGGCGTCGAGCCGGTGTACGGGCCTCACCCGCAAGCTGCTGGCCGCCGGCTCCGGCGACACCGTCCGCTCCCGCGCCCTGACCGGCAAGCCCGCCCGCCAGCTGCGCACCGAGTGGA
>NZ_JBFAXR010000057.1:0-51406 GCF_040680895.1 Streptomyces sp. NPDC051940
CCCGGTGTCAGGTAGGACGACCCGTAACGGGTGGTGTGGGCGGCAGCAATCCCCGGCGGTGGTCGCTGTGCGGCGGGACCGGTGTCGTCGTCGGCGGCCATGCCGCCGGAGACGTATCCCGCGAGGGTGCCGGTGATCAGGGCGGCGACGATCGCCGCGCCGACCGACCGGGTACGGGGCCGGGGCGTGGGGGCTGCGGCCGGGACGGGTGTGAGAGCCGCGGGCCGGAGCGTGGCCGGCGTCGGGGCGCCGGGCAGGAAGTCGGGTCCCTGCGGGCGGCCGATGCCGCGGTGCGGTGTCATGTGCGAACCCCTCCGAGTCGTCACGGGTGCCTGCTCCTAGGGGATCCGGGAGAACCACAGCAGGGACGTCGCCGCCGCCAGCAGCGCGGCCACCAGGCCGCCCGCCACGAACCACGGCCAGATCTCCCGCTGTTCGCTGCGATGGCCGACGGAGGAGCCGATGTCGTCGTAGACCTCCTGGAGTTCGTTGCCGGAGGCCGCCTCGTGGTAGCTGCCGCCGGTGGTGGCCGCGAGGTCCTCCAGCGCGGGACCGTCGACGGGTACGGGGAGCAGCCGCCCGCCGATCTCGACGGCTCCGTTCTCCGTCCCGTACGCGATGGTCGACACGGGCACCCCGTCGGCGACCGCCTGCTCCGCTCCCGCCTCGATGGGCCGGCCGGCCGTGTTCTCGCCGTCGGACAGCAGCACGACGTGCGCCGGCGGCGGTTCCTCACGGGCCTGTTCGTCGAGGGAGCGGATGGCCTGCGTGGCGGAGAACACCGCCTCGCCGATGGCCGTTCCGCCCCTGACCTCGAGCCGGGCGACGGCGGTGCGTACGACCTCGTGGTCGGTGGTCGGCGGTACGACGACGGGCGCAGCGGAGCTGAACAGCACCAGGCCGACGTTGAACCGCTCCGGCAGCCCGGCGACGAACCTGCGCGCGGCCTCCTTGGCGGCGGCCACCCTGCTGGGCCGGACGTCGGTGGCCTCCATGGAGCCCGACACGTCCAGGGCGATCATGATGGTGGCCCGCTCCCGCGGCACCTGGACCTCCGCCGTGGGCCGGGCGAAGCCGACGACCAGCAGGCAGAGCATCGCGCAGAACGCCGCGGCCGGCACGTGGCGGCGCCAGCCGGGGCGGCGCGGGGCCACCTTGTCCAGCAGCTCGACGGTCGTGAACCGTACGGCGTAACTGCTGCGCCGCCGCTGCAGTACGACGTACGCGGCCACGATCAGCGCCAGCGGCACCAGCAGCCACAGCCAGTCCGGGGACTTCAGGCTCATGCCGCTCCTCCCGGCCGGCGCCGCCGGTCCGCGACGTGGCGCACGATGTCGCGCACCCAGTCGCGGTCGGTGCGCAGCCGCAACTGCGCGGCGCCGGCGGCGCGCAGCCCGCGCCGGACGGACTCGCGCTGCTCGCGGGCGGCCCGGGCGTAGCCCTCGCGCACCCGGCGGACGTGGGTGGGCACCTCACGGCGTACACCGGTCTCCGGGTCGACGACGGTGAGCAGGCCCACGTCGGGCAGTTCGAGTTCGCGCGGGTCGACGATCTCCACGGCCAGCAGCTGGTGCCGGCGGGCCAGGTCGCGCAGGGGCTGCTGCCAGCCCGGTTCGAGGAAGTCGGAGACCACCGCGACCAGCCCGGGCCGGCGTTCGGCGCGGCGCAGCCGGCGCAGGGCGTCCGCGAGGGTGTACGGCTGGGGTCCGGGGCCGGTGCGCGGGCGGTGCAGGGCGGTACGCAGGAGGCCGAGGAGGTGCGGGCGGCCGTGCCGGGCGGGGACGAGCCGGAGGCCGTCCTGGCGGACGATCAGGGCGCCCAGACGGTTGCCGGCGCGTTCGGTGAGGAACGCGACGGCGGCGCAGGCCCCCACGGCCAGGTCCCGCTTCTCCATCCGGGCGGTGCCGAAATCCATGCTGGCGGTGGCGTCGAGCACGATCCACGTGGTGAGTTCGCGGTCCGCGAGCGTGACGCGGACGTGCGGGACGGTGGTGCGGGCGGTGGCGTTCCAGTCCATGCGGCGGACGTCGTCGACGCCGGGGGCGTACGGGCGGGTCTCGGCGGGTTCGGTGCCGGGGCCGTGGAACAGGCTCTGGTGGTCGCCCTGGAGCAGGCCGTGGGGGCGGCGGGTGAACAGCAGCTCCAGATGGCGCAGGGCCTGTTCGGGGGTGAGCTCGGAGAGCGGTGGGGGGTCGGTGTTCGGGGTCATGCCGCCTGCTCCGTGGCGTGTTGCGTGGCCTGTTGAGGGCTGATCGTCGGCTGCGGTACGGCGTCGAGGACCTCGTCGACGATCTCCCCCGGGTCGACGCCGTCGGCCAGGGCGTCGAAGGACAGCACCAGGCGGTGGGCGATGACCTCGTGGGCCAGGTCGTGTACGTCGGCGGGCAGCACATGGCCGCGGCCGCGCAGCAGCGCCAGGGCTCGGGCGGCGGCCACCAGGCCCAGGGTGGCGCGCGGACCCGCGCCGTACGCGAGGCGGCCGCCGGCGCCGTGGGCGGCGCGCTCGCGGGTGGCGACGACCAGGCGTACGACGTACTGGGCGATCGCGTGGTGTACGAACACGTCGTCGGCGGCGCGCTGCAGCCTCGTGACGTGCTCGGGGGTGAGCAGGGTGGCGGCCCGCGGGGGGTCCACGGACATCCGGTAGAGGATGGCCAGTTCCTCGTCCTCGCTCGGCGCCGGAACCTCGACCTTCAGCAGGAAGCGGTCCCGCTGGGCCTCGGGGAGCTGGTAGACGCCCTCCGACTCGATGGGGTTCTGGGTGGCGAGGACGAGGAACGGCTCGGGGACGGGGATGGTCCTGCCGCCGATGGAGATCTGGCGCTCCGCCATGACCTCCAGGAGGGCGGACTGCACCTTGGCGGGGGCCCGGTTGATCTCGTCGGCGAGGACGAAGTTCGCGACGACGGGGCCCGGTTCGATGGTGAAGGTCTCGCTGGACGGGCGGTAGATACGGGTGCCCGTGATGTCGGCCGGGACGAGGTCGGGGGTGAACTGCAGGCGGGCGAAGCTGCCGCCGGCGACCTTGGAGAGGGTGGAGGCGGCGAGGGTCTTCGCCACGCCGGGCACGCCCTGCAGCAGGCAGTGCCCGCGGGCGAGTACGGCGGTGAACATCCGCTCCACCATGCGGTCCTGGCCGACGATGACGCGTTTGACCTCGAAGAGCGCCTCTTCGAGGAGCCCCGCGTCCGGATGGCGGGTGGTCACAGCTCGGAGCCGGCGTCGGTGGCGCCGTCGTGCCCGGGGCAGTCCTGACCGCTGCCCTCGTCCACGACGTACCGGACCTCGGAGCGGTCCTGGCCCTCGTCGGCCATGGCACCGGAGGCTCCGGTCCCGAGACCCGCGGCGGCGAGAACGGCGATGCCGGCGAGCGAGAGCTTGCGGCGTCGGGGGGTCATGTCGTCTCCTCCGTCAGGCGGTTGGTGAGCCCAATGCCATCAGGAGGGGGCGAAAAGGGGCTTAAAGGCGGGCGGGGCGGGTGGCGGTATGCGCTGGGCAGGTCGCTCAGTGGAGGGCCGAGAGGTCCTCGTCTGCGTGGTCTGCGAGGCGTTGGCCGCGGAGGAGGAACCAGGCGGCTGCGGCGGCCGTGAGGAGGACCGCCGCGCCGGCTGCCGCCGCCGTGCTGAAGCCGTCGACGAACGCCAGCTGCGCCGCGTCGACCAGCGCGTCGCCCGTGCGGGCGGGGAGGTCCTCGGCCGCCTCCACCGCCCCGCCGAGGGATTCGTGCGCGGCGTCCGCCGCCTCCGGGGGGACACCGGCCGGGGTGCTGAAGTCGCGGTACACGCCCGTCACCACCGAGCCGAGGATCGCGATACCGAGCGCCGCGCCCAGCTCGTACGCCGTCTCCGACACGGCCGAGGCGGAGCCCGCGTGCTTCGGGGGGACGGACGACAGGATCACGTCCGCCGTCACCGTGAAGGAGAACCCCGCGCCCACGCCCAGGATCAGCAGGGAAGCGCCGATCAGCGGATAGCCGGTCGTCTCGCCGATCGGCACCAGCAGGGCGAGGCTCAGCCCCATCGCCGCGAGGCCCACGGCCACCACGGTCCGTACCGACAGGCGCCGCGCCGCGCGCCCCGCCAGCAGACCGGCGACGACCGCGCCCGCCGTGGCGGGCAGCTCCGCGAGCCCGGCCTCCAGCGGCGGCCGCCCCTGCACCATCTGCAGGAACTGGGAGAGGAAGAAGATCACACCGGCCAGGCCGAAGACGGACAGCAGGTCCGCCACGACGGCCGTCGAGAAGCCGCGGTGGCGGAAGAGACGCATGTCCAGCAGCGGATGCTCGAGCCCGCGCTGGCGTACGACGAAGGCGGTGAGCCCCGCGACGCCGACGACCGCGGCCACGGCCGAGTCGGGCTGCGGGCCGTGGGCCGCCATCTCCTTGATCGTGTAGACGACGCCGAGCAGACCCGCCATGGACAGCACGACGCTCGGCAGGTCCCAGGGCCCGGGCTCGGGGTTCTTCGACTCGGGGAGCGTACGCGCGCCGACGACGACCAGCACCACCATCACCGGCAGGTTGATCAGGAACACCGACCCCCACCAGTAGTGCTCCAGCAGGAATCCGCCGACCACCGGCCCGACCGCCGCGCCCGCCGAGGTCATGGCGCCCCAGATGCCGATGGCGAGGCTGCGCTCCCTCGGGTCGGGGAAGATGTTGCGGATCAGCGCGAGCGTGGCGGGCATCAGGGTCGCGCCCGCCACGCCCATCAGCGCGCGGGCGAGGATCAGCGTCTCCGCCGTGGCCGCGTACGCCGCGAACACCGACAGCGCGCCGAACGCCACCGACCCTGTGAGCAGCAGCTTCTTACGCCCGATCCGGTCGCCGAGGCTGCCCATCGTGACCAGCAGACCGGCGATCACGAAGGAGTACGCGTCGCCGATCCACAGCAGCTGGGTGCCGGTCGGCTCGAGGTCCTCCGTGAGGTACGGGACGGCGAGCCCGAGCACGGTGGCGTCGACGGCCACCAGGAGCACCGCGAGGACGAGCACGGTCAACGACACCCAGCGCATGCGGCGGGTCATGTCGGTGGTCACGGGACCATGATCGACGGAGGCGGGGCGGGGCGCACGCCCGGGGGATGGTCCCCCCGTGTGTCGCGCGCCCCCGCGGACCCCTCAGTGCCAGGGCAGCGCCGCCCGGTGCTGCCAGTACGGCTCCGGCTTCTCCGCCAGGTCCGCCAGCCGGGCCAGCTGCCGCTCGTCCAGGCCCACGGCCGCGGCGGCGAGGTTGGTGTGGAGCTGGGCGACGGAGGCGGCGCCGGAGAGGACGACGCCCACCCAGGGCTGCCGGAGCACCCAGGCGATCGCGACGGCGTCCGCGTCGGCCCCGCACTCCTCGGCGATCTCCCGCAGCACGCGCGGCGCGGCCTCGCCGGCGAGCCTGCCGTTCGCCAGGGACTCCTTGACGATCACCGTGAGCCCGGCCTCGTGCGCCTCGGCGAGCACGTCGGCGACGGACGGCTCGAAGAGGTTGTAGGTGCTCTGCACGGTACGGAAGAGGGGTTGCCCGTCGACGTCGACCGCGAGCGCCGCGCGGATCGTGTCGGCCTGGGCGGGCCCGCTGGTCGAGAAGCCGATCGTGACGCCCTCGCCGGCCAGGCGGCCCAGCTTGGCGTGCACGCCGGGGTCGGTGAGGGCGGGGCTGTCCGGGGTGAGGGAGTGGATCTGGTACAGGTCGAGCCGGTCGCCGAGCAGCGCCGAGCTCTCCGCCCACTGCCGTTCGAAGGCCGCGGCGCCGTGGTCCTTCACCTCGTGCACCTCGGCGTCGGTGTCCCAGTCGCCGACGTAGGTGTAGCCCCATTTGCTGCCGACGACGATGTCCCGCACCTCGGGCCGGGCGGTCAGCCACTCGGCGAGGAACTCCTCGCCCCGGCCGTAGGAGCGGGCCGTGTCGAAGTAGCGCACGCCCTGGAAGTAGGCGGCGTCCAGCAGCTGGTGGGTGCGCTCGCGCAGCTGCTCCACGGTCCGGGCGTCCGGCAGGTCGCGGTCGAGGTTGAGGTAGCCGGGCCGCCCGACGGCGGCCAGGCCGAGCCCGATGTGCGCGGCGGGGGTCGTGGCATGGGCGAGTCGTGCGAAGGGCATCGCTGTCTCCGGCGCTCGTGGGGAAGGGTGTCCGGGTCGGGTCCGCTGGTCAACCACCGTACCCTTCCGCCTCGTCTCCGCCGACGTACCCGTCCGCCTCGTCCCCGCCGACCGCCCAGGCCGTACGGCACAGCTGACCGGCGGCCTCGTCCGCGTACAGGGCGGCGGCCAGCCAGGCGCGCGCGAACCGGTCGGCGTCGGCGGGCAGCAGCCGGCCGAAGTGGTCGCGGCCCCGGTCGGCGGCGGACCGGCGCAGCCCGGCCAGGAGTTCCGCGGCGGTGGTCAGCCCCGCGTGCCGCAGCGGGGCGGCGTCGTCGGTGCCGGGAAGGGCCAGGGCGCGGCGGCCCGCGGCGACGGCCTGCTGGGTGCGGCGCTCCAGCACGTGCAGGGGGGCCGCGGCGGGGGCGGCCCCCGCGAGGGGCGGTATCCCGGCGCCGGGCTCCGGCAGATCGGAACGCTGGAGGCGGTCCAGGCCCAGATCGTGGCGGCCGGAGGGGAGTTCGACGGCGAGGAGCCGGACCCGGGCGTGACCGGCGCGGACCAGCCGGCCGATGAGGCGCAGGTGCAGACCGACCTGGCCCGCCAGGGCCCGCAGATTGTCGCGGTGGGCCAGTTCGGGGTGTTCGTGGGCTGCGGTGAGGCGCAGGGGCACGCCCTGGCAGTCGGCGAGGAGGCAGTCGCCGCCGGTCTCGCGTGCGGTGCCCAGGAGGGTGGCCTCCAGGAAGAGCAGGTCGGGGCCCTCTCCCAGGGCCCGTTCGAGCTGCCGGCTGACGGGCTCGGCCCAGAGCCGGTCCAGGGGCGGGTCGGTCCAGTCCGCGCCCGAGGCCCGTACGGCCTGGACGGCCTTGCCCGCGCCCAGCCGCCCGTCCGCGGAGACCGTCGCACCGGAGATGACGAGCCCGGCCCGGGCCAGCTCGCGGTGGGTGAGGGACGTGTCGCCCATCCGTACGGCCCGGGAGGCGGCGCCCACGGCCCGGGAGGGGCCGCCCGGGGCCAGGTCGGGAACGGAGTACAGCCGGCCCTGGGCGTCGGCGACCCAGGTGACGGCGCCGGCGTGGCCGGTGGCGGTGATCACCGGCTCCGTGCACAGTCCGTAGACGCGCAGGGAGCCGCCCGGTGCGTAGGCGCGGCGGGCGGTGCCCCGGGCGGCGGCGCGTACGTCCGGCGGGGTGTGGGGGCGGCGCAGCTGGTGGGCCGTGGTGAGGAGTTCGCGCAGGTCCTCGCTGAGGTCGGCGAGGCGGTACTCGGGGTCGGCGGCCCGGGCCGCGCGCAGCTGGTTCACGGTGCGGACCGCCGCGGCGGCGGGGCGGGGCAGGGCGGCGAGGCGTGCGACGTGGGCGGCGCGGAGCAGCTCGGCCTGCAGGACGGCGCCGGCGCCGTCGATGCCCGTCTCCAGGACGGCGGCGCCGGCGGTCCAGAGGACGTCGGCGGCGGGGTGGCCGTCGTGCGGAGGTGAGGGCTGGGGGGCGTCTGTGTCGGGTCGGGTCTCCGCGGCGTCCTCCGGCTGGGCCGGTGCCGCTCCGTCCGGGTCTTCGTACGCCTCGGGCGCCGCCTCCGCGACGGGGGCCGCGCTCGCCGCGGCCGCGCGGTGCACGCACGCCGGTGCCAGCAGGCAGCCGCACCGGATGTCCTCGGCGGTGGCCACGCTGCCGCCGGGGGCGTGCAGTTCGAGGACCGTGTCGTCGTCCAGTGCGATGCGCGTGACGTCCCCGTCGACCGCCGGCGGGCGGTCGCGGAGCTTGGCCGCGGCGGCGTCGAGGCGTTTGCGCAGCCGCGGGGAGAGCGCCTCGACCAGCTCGGCGGTGACGTGGGGTGCTACGGCCGGCAGTGTCAACGGACCTTCTCCCCTACCCAGCGGGCCAGTTCGAGCGGGCTCAGCGCGGCGACGGGCATCCCGGCGGCGACCAGCTGCCCGGCGACGCCGGTGGAGTAGCGCGGCCGGCCCGCGTCGTCGAGGCTGGCGCAGCCGAGCAGATGGCAGCCGGAGCCGACGAGTTCGCGTACCTCGGCGAGCAGGCCGCCCAGCGGGTAGCCCTCCTCGAAGTCGCTCACGACCACGACCAGGGTGCGGGCCGGCACCGTGACGAGCGTGCGGGCGTGGCGCAGGCCCTTCGCGATGTGCGTACCGCCGCCCACCTTGACCTCGAGCAGCAGGCCGAGCGGGTCGTGCACCTCGTCCGTCATGTCCATCACCTCGGTGGAGAACGCCAGGAAGTGGGTGGCGAGCGTGGGCACTCCGGCGAGGATCGAGGCGGTCAGCGCGGCCCAGACGGTGGACGCCTCCATCGAGCCCGACACGTCCGTCACGATGATCAGCCGCCAGTCGGCCGACCGGCGCGCCCGGCTGCGGAACACGGGCCGCTCCGGGATCACCTGGACCGTCCCGTCGGCGTCGCGCCGGGCGGTGGCCAGATTGGCGCGCAGGGTGCGGGCGAGGTCGAGTCCGCCGCCGGGGCGGCTGGTCGGGCGGGGGGTGGCCAGTCCGGTGAGGGCGGGGCGGATCCGGGTGGCGAGCTGCCGGGTCAGTTCGTCGACAAGTCGCCGTACCAGGGGGCGCAGGGCGGCCAGCCGCGCCTCGGGCAGACCGCCGGCGTGCTGCAGTACGGTCCGCAGCAGCTCCACGGAGGGGCGGGCGCTGTCGGGGTCGAGGGCGAAGACCGCGTCCTGGCGTCCGCCGGCCGCCGCGGCGGCGAGCACCTCCTCGCGGATGCCGGGGCCGAAGAGGGCGGTGAGTTCCTCCGCCCACTCCCGTACGCCCGGATAGGCCGGCTCCCGGCCGCCACCGGACCCGTTGCCGCGGCCCGTGCCGAGATCGCCCCGGGAGCCCTCGCCACGGCCCGAGCCGTACAGCTCGTCCAGTGCGGCGGCGAGCGGGGCGGAGTCCGGCGCCAGTTGGTGCTTCCGACGGCCGAGCAGCAGCCGCCAGCGGTCGGCGGGGGCCAGACGGGAGGGAGGGGCGGGGGGCTCGGCTCCTGGGGGTCTGGTCGCGTCCGGCTCGGCTTCCGCGGAACTGGTCGCGTCGGTTGCGTCCGACTCCGCTCGCGCGGTCCTGCCGGTCGCGTCCGGCTCGGCTTCCGCGGAACTGGTCGCGCCGGTCGCGTCCGACTCCGCTCGCGCGGAACTGGTCGCGCCCGCCGGCCCACCGGCCTCCCCGGCGGCCGTCCCCTCCGGCAGCAGGTCGAGCCCGGACAGCACCTCACGGGCTGCGAGATCGGCGGCCGTCCAGGCCGCCAGCGTGCCGGGGTCGGTGTCGGGCAGATCGGCGACGGTCGTACCGATCCGCTCCTCGACGGTGTCCAGCAACCGGTCCCGGGCCGCCGGGCTGAGGGTGTCGAATCCGCCGCGCAGCGCGGGCAGCCGGTCGAGGAAGGCCCGGTCGGGAACGGCGGCGATCCGGGCGAGCAGCGGATGCAGGGCGGTGGGCGCTGCGTCCAGCAACGGGCCGGCCGCCGTCAGCAGTCCGGTCAGCCGCGCGGTGAGCGCCTCCCGCCCGTCGGGGGTGGTCGCCGCGTCGACCCAGGACGCCACCCGGTCGCCGAAGTCCGCCGCGCCGTCGAACCCGAGCAGCACGCGCACGGCTCCCACCGCGCCGCGCATCAGGGGCGTACCGTCGGCGGCGAGCCGGGCCAGCGCGTCCACGAGCCGGATGCTCCCGAAGGCGTCCGCCCGGTGCGCCAGCTCGAGCAGGGCGTGCGCGTCCTGCGGGTCGGTGGAGCCGGTGAGTCCGTCGAGCTGCCGGATGGCGGTGAGGGTGAGGGTGTCCGCGCAGGCGTCGAGGCGTGCCTGCCAGCCCGGTTCGGGTTCGTCGGACGCGAGTCCGGCGATGTGCCCGGAGCGGAGCCGGTCGACGAGGGCGAGCCCGGCGAGCAACTCGGGCAGGGTCGCCGCCGCCGGCAACTCCGCCTCCACGTCGCCCAGCCCCTCGGCGGCGAGGTCCGGCAGCCCGCAGGCCGCCGCGTGCCCGAGCAGCTCCAGGGCCTGTACGGCGGTGAGCCCGCCGGCCTCCCCGGCCAGCCGCCGCCGCTCGCGCAGTACGCCCTCGGCGGCCTGCGCGGAGGTGACGCCGCGGACACCCGCGGCGGTGAGCATGGCGGCGGTCGCCGGAGTCCAGCGCACGGTCCACCGGGTCGACAGCACGTCGGCGCCGCCCGCGCCGGTGACGGCCTGCTCCTCGCCGTAAGGGATCCCGCAGAGGGCGAGGCGGCGCAGCAGTACCTCCCGCTTGCGGTCGAGCTCGGTGCGCAGCGGGTCGAGCCGCAACTGCCGCTCGGCGCCCGGCCGGTCCGGCCCCGGCAGCCGCAGCGCGGCCAGCTCCGCCTCGACCGCGGGCGCGAGCCCGCTGCGCGGGGCGGCGGGCGTGGGACGGCCGTGGCGCTCGCCGACGAGGACCCGTTCCAGGGCGCGGGCCACGGCCCGCCCCCGGCCGAGGGGTTCGCCCTGTGCGAGCACGGTCTGCACGGCCTCGACCAGCTCGCCGCGCCCCGCCGCGGGCAGTCCCCGCAGCCGGGCCAGATCACCGGCGAGGCGGGCGATCTCGCGGGAGTCGGCGGGTCCGGACGGCTGGTCCTGCGCACGCAACTCGGCGCAGATCCGCACGGCGCAGCGCAGCAGCGCCTCCGCGAGGTCGGCGGGCCGCCCGCCCGCCTCCAGCACGAGGTGCTGCCACTCGGGGTCGCGGATCCCCGCCGGGTAGCCAGAACGCTCGTCGAGCAGGGCGTAGGTGTACGGGATGAGGGAGACGGTCCATGCCTGGCGGCCACCCGGCACCGCGGTGCCTCCGCCCGGACCCGCCGCCCCGGACACCGCCGTCCCGTCGTCCGGGCCCGTCACCGCGGCCGGACCGGCCATCGCCAACGCCGGTGCGTGGAACGCCCCCACGACCGCCGCGACCCGCCGGCCCCCGTCGTCCCCGGCGGCTTCGCGCAGCCGCTCGCGCATCCACGCCTCCCGGGCCAGGTCCAGCGGATCGACGCCGGCGCCCTCCTCGGCGTCCCGCCGCAGCGCCCAGCCGGTCAGCAGCGCGGCGCGGCGCAGCGCCTCCGGAGTGGAACCCGGCGCCGGCGCCTCCACCAGCCGGTCCCACAGATCCTCACCGGCCCGCCCCGTGATCCTGGAGCGCAGCGCCTCCTGCAGACCCGGGCGCCGGGGCCCCTCGGCGGACATCCCGCGCTCCTGCCAGGCCCGTTCGGCGAGCGGGAGATCGCACGCGACCACGGGTACGCCGCGCCGGGCGGCCCACCGTACGGCGGCGAGTTCGGGCGAGAAGTCGGCGAACGGATAGAAGGCGGGGCCCTGTTCGGCGGCCCCGTCCCGCACCGCCGCCAGGGCGACAGGGGCGACGGTGTCCGCGTGCGCCAGCCACGGCACCCACTCCTGCAGCTCGGCGGGCAGCTCCACGAGCAGCACCTCGGGCCCGGCGGCGTCGAGCAGCGCGGGCACCGCCGCCGCCAGGGACGGCGCGTGGTGCCGTACACCGATCAGGAACGGCCCGGCGGGATCGGTGAGGGCCTCCAGGGCCGCCCCGGCGTCGGTATCCGGACCCGCACCAGCGGGAAGGGAGGCGACGGCACCAGCACCAGCACCGGTTTCGAGCGCACAGTCCACGATCGGCTCAGCCTTCCAGCACCGGCCGCAGGTCCCAGAGCGTGCGCCAGGTCCGCGAGCCCTCCTCGGCGCGCCGCCGCACGGCCCCGTCCCAGTAGCCGAGGAGCCGGGCGGCGTCCGCCGGGTCGTCCTTGCGGACCACACCGGTCAGATGGCCGGGCAGCAGCGCCAGCACGTCGCGGTCACCGGGGAAGTAGGCGGCGGCCAGCCCCAGCGCGGTGGCCACGGACACGGCCTCCGCGGTGCTCATCACGGTGGACGGCCGCTCGACCTCCCACCCCTCGGCGGAGCGTCCGAGCCGCAGATCGCGGAAGGCGGTCACGAGCGCCTCCAGCACCGCGTCGTCCACCTGGTACTCCGCGCCCGAGCGTGCCACGGCCGCCTGCGACTGCCGCCGCACGAGGTCCAGCTCGGCGTCGAGGTCGCCGATGGGCCCGACGGTCTCGAAGTTGAACCGCCGTTTGAGCGCCGCGGACATCTCGGACACGCCCTTGTCGCGCAGGTTGGCGGTGGCGATGACGTTGAACCCGGGCGCGGCGTGGGCCTGCGCGTCCGGGGTCCCGGCCAGCTCCGGCACGGCGATCCGCCGCTCGGAGAGCAGGGAGATGAGGGCGTCCTGCACCTCGGGCAGGCAGCGCGTGACCTCCTCGACCCGGGCGATCGCCCCGCTGCGCATCCCGCTCAGGACGGGCGACGGCACGAGCGCCTGCGGGCTGGGGCCCTGGGCCAGCAGCAGGGCGTAGTTCCACCCGTACTTGAGCTGGTCCTCGGTCGTGCCGGCGGTGCCCTGCACGGTGAGCGCGCTGGTGCCGCTCACGGCGGCGGCGAGCAGCTCGGACAGCATCGACTTGGCGGTGCCGGGCTCACCGACGAGCAGCAGCCCCCGCTCCCCGGCCAGCGTGACGACGCACCGCTCGACCAGCGCCCGGTCGCCCACGAACTTCCGCCGCACCGCGAGCCGCCGCCCGTCGTCCAGGGCGAGCGCCCCGTCGGAGCCGGTGATGAACGTGACGACGGCACGCGGCGTCAGCCGCCACCCGGGCGGCCGCGGCCCGGAGTCGTACGCGGCGAGGAACGCCAGCTCCTCGGCGTACAGCTCCTCGGGCGGAATGATCTGCCGGGCAGGCAGGGCCTGTTCGGCCTGGGCCGTGTCGGTCATCGGCGGCGTCCCTTCCGGGTGGCACGGGTGGTGAGCTCTTCGAAGGCGGGCACGTCTCCGTCGCGTACACGCTGCCAGGCGGCCTCGAACAGCTCCGCCACGGGCGCCATCGGCACCACCCGCAGGTGGCTGTGGACCGGCAGATGGCCGCGCTTCCAGCTCTCGACGGGCAGCGCGGGGGCCTTCAGCGCCTCCCAGCCGCCGGGCAGGAACAGCCCCCGGCCGGCCCGGGCCCGCTTGGCCTCGACGACGAGGTCCGTGGCGGCGAGTTCGGCGCGTGCCTTCTTCAGCCGGGCCGGCTTCCAGCCCGTCCACTTGGCGCAGTTGCGGTCGGTGGGGTCGGGCAGCGCGAGTATCTGCAGATAGAGCACCGCCGCGTCCTCACTCAGCCCGCACTCCTTCGCCACCTCGGCGACGAGTTCCGGCACGGAGCGCGCGGCGTCCTGCGGCCAGCCCTCGCCGGCCCGCACCGCCACCGCCCGCTCGAGCCCTCCGCCGAGCACCCCGCGCAGGGCCTGCAGCGCCCAGGTGCCGCGGCTGCCGAGAAGTCCCTCGATCAGGCCGAGTTCCGGGGCGTCGGCCCCGCTGAGCCCGGCGGGCCGGAGCACCGTCGCCTCCATGTCCTGGTACCAGGGCACCAGGACGAACGCGTCTCCCACCCGTGTCAGCCCGTCCGGCCCGGCGCCGCCGGCCTCCGGCAGACCGTAGGCCTTGCGCAGCTCGCGCGCGGTGGAGGAGCCGCTCTCGGTGAACTCCAGGTCCAGATCGAGCAGGAGTCGCGGATCGGCGAGCCGCCGGCGTACCGCGTCGAGGCCGGCGGGCAGCGCCGCCCGCAGCGGATGCCCGGGGGGCAGTTCGTAGGCGAGCTGCCCCAGCGCCCGGACGGCGGGGGCGAACACGTGCCGCGTGGGCACGGCCGACGGGTCCTGGGCGGTCAGGCGGCCGTTCTCGTCGATCCCCTGGGTCGTCGTACGGCTGATCCACGGTGTGTGCGCGGGGTTGAGCACGGCCTCGGCGGCCTCGGGGGTCGCGACGCCGTTGAGGGAGACGTCCAGCCCTTCGGGCAGCCGCACGAGATGCCCGAACCGCGCGGTCCACACGGCGGTCGCGGCCTCGACCGCGGGTCCGTCGTCCCACAGCGCGGCCGGTTCCCGCGGCAGCAGGGCGGCGAGGACGCGCAGCCGGTCCTCGCGGTCGAGCGCCTCGAGCCGGTCGTGGCCGTGCTGGACCTCGGTGCGCTTCAGGCCGAGGAGTTCGACGAGTGCGGTCGCGTACGCGTTGTGGACGCCGGCCCGCCCGGCCACCAGCAGGGCCGCCTGCGCGGGCCCGCAGCCCGGTACGGCGGCGAGGGCTGCGGCGGCCTCGGACCGCCAGGCCGCCGCGCCGTGCTCGCGGACCAGCGCGGCCGTCTCCTTCAGCCGCGCCGCCGGATACGAGCCCAGGGTGCGGGATTCGGTGATGGCGAAGTGGGCGACCGGCCCGAAGGCTCCGGAGGGGTCCAGGTCCAGGGCCACCCACTCGATCTGGTCCTCCGACGCGTTCATGCGGAGGCTGGCGAGGACGACGACGGTCCGCTCGCCGTGCCGCAGCACCTGGCCGACGCGCGTCTTGCGCCGGTCGTTCTCGCGCAGCACGATCCGGCGCAGCTCACCGCGCCGCTCGGCGAGCGGTCCCTCGGCGAGGTGCTCCAGGAGCAGCAGCAGCGCGGACCGTTCGTCCTCGTCGACGCCGGGGGCGGTCGCCCGGTAGGCGACGGCGGGCAGATGGTCGAGGAGCGGTGTCCAGTCGCTGAACCCGTTGGGCGCCGTGAACGGATCTGAGGCCCAGCCGCCGCTCAGCGTGGTCAGATCGTGCGCGGTGGGCACCGGCCGACCGCTCGCGGGCTGTCCGGCGAGCACCTGGTTGGCCGCGCGGATCTGCCGCAGCACGGTCCACGCGCTGCTCCCCCAGGATCCGCCGAACCCGATGCCGAGGAGCGCCCGGCAGGCGGACTGGACGGTCAGGTCGTCGCCGTGCTCCGGCTGGTGGTCCGCGAACATCTCGGTGTCGCCGACCGGCTTCTTCCCGCCACCGCGCGGCTGTTCCGGGGTGGTGCACCGGTCGACTGCCTCCGCGAGCTGGAACGCGGAGTGCACGACGCCCGCGACGCCGCGGCGCAGTCCGGGATGGGTGACGGCCGGCAGCAGCCGGGCGATCAGGTCCTGTTCGGCCTCGCTCCGCCGGGCGCTGTCCCACTTCTCCTCGCGGGCCCGCAGCACCACCGCGGTCATGCCGGCCAGCAGCTCGGCGGCCTGTGCGTCGGAGACGTCCCGCAGCGCGAGCGAACCGGCCTCGTCCCGTACGCGCATGGCGTGCCAGTACACCGCCGCCGGGACGAGCGGGGTGCCGGAGGTGTGGTTCTCCTCCTTGCACAGCGCGCCGTCCGCGGGCGCCGCCCCGTCCGCGTACAGCCGCAGCCTGTTGCCGTCCACGGCGAGCACCGGGGCCGTACCGCCGGGAAGGCGGAGGGCGCCGAGGGGCACCACGGACGACCGGGCGGGCACGGAGACGGTCGTCCCGTCGGGGCTGCCGGCCGTCATCCGGTCGCCGTCGGCGCGCACCCAGCGGCCCAGGACGGAGCCGTCCGTGCCGAGGAGGCTCCCCTCCAGCCCGGGCTGCATGGGCAGCACCTGGCTGTGCTCGGCCCTCAGCCTGCTCCCCTCGCGCACCGCGCCGGCGAGCAGCGGAGGCAGGGAGGCTCTGCCCGCCGCCCCGGTGACGGGGTCGTACTCGATCCACTGGTGGCCGGCGCTGGTGCTGCGCAGCCGCCAGTACGTACTGCCGTCACCGCTCACACAGGACGCCTCGGGCACCTTCGTGTCGCCCGCGTGCAGGGGACGCCCGCCCGTCGTGCGCCCGCCGCCGGGGAGCGGCAGGGAGGCGTGGACGGTGGCGCTGCGCCAGTACGTCGCGATCCGGCCGTCCAGCGTGAACACCTCG
This sequence comes from Streptomyces sp. NPDC051940, assembly GCF_040680895.1. NCBI lineage: Bacteria > Bacillati > Actinomycetota > Actinomycetes > Kitasatosporales > Streptomycetaceae > Streptomyces > Streptomyces sp. NPDC051940. The sequence continues at coordinate 15,827 of NZ_JBFAXR010000057.1, forward strand.
CCCGGCCGTGACGACCAGTACCCGAGCTGCTTGCCGGAGTCCCACCAGGAGACGAGCAGTTCGCCGTCGGCGTAGCGGAAGGAGGGCTGGCGCCATTCGTCCAGACCGGCGGGAAGCCGGAGGTCGTGGTCCAGCAGAATGCCCTCGGGCCCGGCCACGACGGCCTTGTGCCGCCGGGCCACGATGAGCGCGGGCCAGGCCTCCTCCATGGCGAACCAGTCGTTCCGCCGGCCCTCGGCCCGCGGCCCGAGCAGCCGCATCGCCTCCTCCAGCGCGGGCCAGCCCACCTCGTCGAAGATGCCGGACCGGAGTGTGCGGCCCAGCGCCCGCCCGGCCTCGTACTCCCGGACCCGCGCCACGGCCCCGGGGTTGACCTCCTCGTTCACCGAGCGGAACCGCATCAGCCGATCGGTCACCGACCGGGCACCGGGCAGGCCCTGCGCCCGCCCGAGTTCGGCGGACCGCTCCCCCAGCCACTCGGCGAGGACGCCGCGCAGGACGGGGTGCCGGGCGATGGCGTACACGTGCGCGTTGCGCACGTTGCCGTAGCGCTGGGTGTCGCCGCCGGCCGCCGCCTTGAGCAGCGGACGGAACCGGGGGTCCGCGGCGACCGCCGCGAGGTCCCGCCGTCCGGCGTCGATCCCCCCGAACCACTGGTCGAGTTCCAGCAGTTGGTCCCGGTCGGCGGGCGGGTCCGCCACCGGCACCTCGTGCGTCAGGAGCACGTCCAGCAGGTCGAGGTCCATCCGCTGCCGCCAGCCCGAACCCCGGTACAGGTCGACGGGCACGCCGTCCGCCCGCAGCCGCTCGGCCATGCGCTCCACCAGCGCGTACGTCCGGGGCGAGCGCCACCGCCCGCCGTAGCCGCTCTTGAGGAAGGCGGACCAGTCGGCCAGCCATTCGGCGGGCGCCAGGCCCTCCCGCGGTGCTCCGGTGAGGAGTTCCTCCGTACCGGTCTCGGCGAGCATCTCCAGCCACGCGTCCTCGGAGCCGCTGTCGTATCCGAGTCCGGCGGGCATGATCTCCAGCAGCCGCCGGCGCACCTCCGGCTGCTGCTGGGCGAGCGCCACCAGGGCCGGAAGGTACGCCTTCCAGAAGGTGCCCGGGGCGCGGACCACCGCGGGCGAGGGCAGCAGATCGGCGAGCAGCGCGCTCTCCTCCGCGGCGACGTCCAGCTTCGCCGCCCTGATGAACTTGCGCGCGTCCTGCGGCAGCGCGGCGTAGGGCGCCATACCCGCGGCGCACCGCTCGACGACGAGCTGGCGGAACTGCTCCCACGCCGCGGCCGGATCGAGCCGCTGCGCCAGATCGCGCACGTGCTCCTTCAGCGCCTTGACGGTCAGCGCACCGGCGAAGGCGAACTCCAGGAACACCGCCCGCTGCCGGTCCTCGTCGATGTCCAGGCTGTGCACCCGCTCGGCCTCGCGCGCCTTGCCGAAGAAGGTGGCGGCGTAGGTGGTGTTCTCGTGGGCGAGGAAGGCGCGCGCCGCCTGCTCGTAGAAGGTGGGCAGGAAGTGCGGCACGGACCGGCCGAGTCGCGTCCCGAGCTCCTCGAAGCCGTCCTTCGCCGCCCCGGCCCGCGACTTGGCCATCCGGCCGAGCCGCTCGACGTCCTGCACCAGGGCGAGGGCGTGATGTCCGTTGGCCGGGTCGTTGACCAGCGCCCAGGCGGGGAAGCCGAGGGTCTCGCGCCGGACTTGGCCGAGGTGCCCGGTGACGTCCTCACGCCGCAGTCCGAGGAAGCCGAGCGCCAGATCCTCCGCCTCCCCGAGGGTCCCGGGCGTGAGCCGGACGATCGGCCGCTCCCCCAGCGCGGAATGGCTGTACCGCCGCGCGGTCAACTCGTCCGCGTCCTCCCCGGCGTGCGCCCCGGGCGCCAGGATCGCCCCGGCCTCAAGCAGCGTGCCCGTGTCGACGTTCTCGCTCATGCCGCCTGCTCCCCGTCCTCGGTCTCCCGCCCCGCGTACAGCGCGGCCGCCATCCGCATGCCCTCCGACCAGGCCACCGGGCCGACCTCGCCGAGCGGCAGGGCCTTGCCGTCGGGGCCGTGCCAGCTGAGCGGGCCCGTTTCGACGGACTCGTAGCCGTCGTAGTCGCCGAGCCAGACGCGGGCCTCCGCGCTGTGGCCGTCCTCCAGGACCGGCAGGACCGACTGTCCTCCCCGGACCCGGTAGCCGAGGGACGTGGCGCGGCCGATGAGGAAGCGCAGTTGCTGGAAGCGGCCGCCCTCGAAGTCGTCGACCACGCGCGCGCCGGTGTCGCGGTCGTCGCCGCGGGACCACACCTCGCGGAACAGCTGCTGGACCTTCTGTTCGACGCCGAGCTCGACGGCGAACTCCCGCAGGTCCTCGAGGTCCTCCAGCAGCACCGGATGCGGGATGCGGACCTCGGCGGCCCGCACCCGGACCGTGTCGCCGTCCAGGTCCACCAGGCCGAGGCCCGAGTCGGCGTCCACGTCGCGCAGGAAGCCCGCCACCGCGCCGTCCTCGCCCGTCACCACGAGGTCCCGCAGCACGGACTGCCAGGCCGGGTCCTGCCATACCTCCGCCAGGACCGGCGCGGGGACCGGCAGGGACCGGATCATCCACATCTCGACGCGCTCGAGGCATTCGCGTTCGTGACGCTCCAGCCACTCCACGAGCTGGCGCAGCCCGATCACCGCCGGGTCGTCCGCGATCTTCGAGGGGACGGACTTGAGCAGCCGTCCCTTGGCGTTGCGGCAGACCACCCTGCCGCTGTCGTCCAGGGCGACTTCATAGTCACCGGCTGGCATCCACCCCATAGCTGTCTCCCCACAGCCCGTGCCTTCAGGTGAGCAGAACTGTAGGGGCAGGGTCTGACAACGCGACGACCCGGCCCCGGAAAACCGCGACGGCCCGGTCCCGGAAACCGTGAGGCGGTCCCCGAAACCGCGAAGGCCCGGCCCCGAAGAACGGGGCCGGGCCGCAACGGGACCGCTACTTCTTGGCGTTCGCCCAAGCGAACTGCGCCGCCAGGTTCTCCTTGAACTCCGCCAGCTGCACCGCCACCGCCGACGGCGCCGTACCGCCCTTGCCGTTGCGGGACGCGAGGGCGCCGGGGACGTTCAGCACCGTGCGCACCTCGGGGGTCAGATGCGGGGAGATCTTCGCGAACTGCTCGTCCGTCAGCTGGTCCAGCTCGATGCCCTCGGCCTCGCAGACCTTCACGCACTCGCCGGCCACCTCGTGCGCGACCCGGAACGGGACGCCCTGGCGGACCAGCCACTCGGCGATGTCCGTGGCGAGGGAGAAGCCGGCCGGGGCCAGCTCCTCCATGCGCTCGCGGTTGACGGTGAGCGTGGCCATCATGCCGGTGAAGGCCGGGAGCAGGACCTCGAGCTGGTCGCAGGAGTCGAAGACCGGCTCCTTGTCCTCCTGCAGATCCCGGTTGTACGCGAGCGGGAGGGCCTTCAGCGTGGCCAGCAGGCCCGAGAGGTTGCCGATGAGCCGGCCCGACTTGCCCCGGGCCAGCTCGGCGATGTCCGGGTTCTTCTTCTGCGGCATGATCGACGAGCCGGTGGAGAAGGCGTCGTGCAGGGTCACGAAGGAGAACTCCTTCGTGTTCCACAGGATGATCTCCTCGGCGATCCGGGAGACGTTGATCCCGATCATCGCCGTGATGAAGGCGAACTCGGCGACGAAGTCCCGCGACGCCGTGCCGTCGATGGAGTTCGCCGACGAGCCGTGCTCGAAGCCGAGGTCCGCGGCGACGGCCTCCGGGTCCAGGCCCAGCGAGGAGCCCGCCAGCGCGCCCGCCCCGTACGGGGAGACGGCCGTGCGCTCGTCCCACTGGCGCAGCCGCTCCGCGTCCCGGGACAGGGCCTGGGCGTGGGCGAGCACATGGTGGGCGAAGAGGACGGGCTGGGCGTGCTGCAGATGGGTGCGGCCGGGCATGGCCACGTCCGGGTGGGCCTCGGCGAGGCCGACCAGCGCCTGCTGGAGGTCGGCGATCAGACCGCCGACGATCCGGGCGTGGTCGCGCAGGTACATCCGGAAGAGCGTGGCGATCTGGTCGTTGCGGGACCGGCCGGCCCGCAGTTTGCCGCCCAGGTCCGGGCCGAGCCGCTCGAGCAGCCCCCGCTCCAGGGCGCTGTGCACGTCCTCGTCGGCGACGGTGCCCGTGAAGGCGCCGGACGCGACGTCCGCCTCGAGCACGTCCAGGCCGGCGAGCATCCGGGTCAGCTCGTCGGCGGTGAGCAGGCCGGCCTTGTGCAGGACGCGGGCGTGGGCGCGCGAGCCCGCGATGTCGTACGGGGCCAGTCGCCAGTCGAAGTGCACGGAGGCGGAGAGTGCTTCCAGGGCGGCCGACGGTCCGTCGGCGAACCGCCCGCCCCACAGCTTCACATCAGGTGAGTTCACAGAGCTTCGTCCCGCTTCGCAACGATCCCCGACGGCCGGCCGGGGATCTCGATGATGATCTCGATGAGCCGATGGCATAAGTATGCAGTGCAATGCATGATTCGTCAATCCGGCTTCGGTGCACCCGCACCGATGTCCGGCTTGGGCGAAAGATTGTCCGAGCACCGCACCTCCCTCTAGCATCACCGGGCTACGAGGAAAGGGCCCGGCACAGGATGACGACCACCTACGGCGGACGCGCCGCCCGCCGGTACACGGAGACGAGGGCACGCCCCCGGCGCTCCCCCGTGCGCCCCGTCCTCGCGCTCCTGTGGGGCGGCGCCGCGGCCGTCCTCCTCCTGTGGTGGGTGAACAACGACCGGATCGTCGGCACCGCCGAGTGGCTGATCGGCGCCGCCCGGATCACCGGGCTGCTGGCCGGCTACGGCTGCGCGGTGCTCGTCGGGCTGATGGCCCGGGTGCCCGCGCTGGAGCGGCGCGTGGGCAGCGACCGGGTGTCGCGCTGGCACGCGATGGCGGGCCGCTACACGCTGAGCCTGGTCCTGTGCCATGTGGTGCTGATGCTGTACGGCTACGCGCTGCAGAGCGAGACGGGTGTCGTCGAGCAGACCGTGACGGTGGTGCTCGACTACCCGGAGATGATCAAGGCCGCGAGCGGCACCGGTCTGTTGCTGGCCGTCGGCTTCGTCTCCATAGGCGCGGTGCGGCGGCGCGTCCGCTACGAGACCTGGTACTACCTGCACCTGACGACGTACGTCGCGCTCTATCTCGTCTTCTGGCACCAGCTCGCCGTCGGCGCCGAGTTCCTCGGCAACCCGGCGGTACGGACCGCCTGGTACGCCCTGTACGGCGGCGTGGGCGTCCTCGTCCTGTGGTACCGGGTGCTGGCGCCCGTACGCCTGAACCTGCGCCACCGGCTGCGCGTGGAGGCGGTCGTCCCCGAGGCGCCCGGCGTGCTGTCGGTGCTCATCCGCGGGCGGCGGCTGCAGGCGCTGGGTGCGGAGCCGGGGCAGTTCTTCCGGTGGCGGTTCCTGACCGAGGGGCTGCGGTGGACGGCCAATCCGTACAGCCTCTCCGCGCTCCCCCGCCCCGATCTGCTGCGGATCACCGTGAAGGCCGCCGGCGACCACAGCGCGGCGCTCGCCCACCTGCGGCCAGGCACGCGCGTGTGGGCGGAGGGCCCGTACGGCGCGCTCACCGCGTCCCGCCGCTCCTCGGACAAGGTCCTCCTGATCGCCGGGGGTGTGGGCATCACCCCGCTGCGTGCCCTGTTCGAGGTGCTGCCCGCCCGGCCCGGCGACCTCACCCTGCTGTACTGGGCGCGCCGGGCGGAGGATCTGGCGCTGCGCGGCGAGCTGGAGGCGATAGCCGACGCCCGCGGGGCGCGGCTGATGTACTCCGTCAACCAGGCCGACGGCCGCCGCGCCGCCCGGATCACCCCGCGCACCCTGCTGCGGATCGTGCCGGACCTGGAGGACCACGACGTGTATCTGTGCGGGCCGCCGGCGATGACGGAGGCCGCATGGGACGCGCTGCGCGCGGCGGGGGTGCCGCAGCGGCAGATCCACCACGAGTCCTTCGAGCTGTGACGCCGGGACCGACGAGGACGACGAGGACGACGAGGACGACGAGAGAGTCACGATGAGGAAGAGCCCCGTACGCCGCATCCTGCTGAGCGTCGTCGGCACGGTCTCCACGGTGGTGCTGATGCTGGCGCTCAAGCCGCACACGCACCCCGAGGACCACGCCGCCGCCGTACAGCCGCCGCCCAGCACCGGCGCGGCCGCCTCGGCGAGCCCCTCCGCGTCCTCGGCCGAAGCGTCCGCATCGCCCGAGAAGTCGGCCGAGAAATCCGCGTCGAAGAAGCCCGCGGCCACGTCCGGTGGCAGCGCGCAGCCCTCTGCCACCGCGGACGAACCGGCCACCGCCGCGCCGTCCTCGAAACCCCCCGCGCCCCAGACGCGCACCGTCACCGGCAGCGCGGTCTCCACCAAGTACGGCACCGTCCAGGTGAAGATCACCCTCTCCGGCGACCGGATCACCGCCGCCGCGGCGGTGAAGAGCCCGAGTTCGACGCCCCGCTCGCAGGAGCTCAGCGCCGAGGCGATCCCCCAGCTCAACTCCGCGGCGGTGTCCGCCCAGAGCGCGGACATCTCCACGGTCTCCGGTGCCACGTACACGAGCGAGGGCTATCGCACGTCCCTGCAGAGCGCCATCGATCAGGCGGGTATCTGACCCGTGCGCACCCGGCACGCCGCGCACCTCATGGGCACGGTCTTCAGCTTCGACGTCCCCGCGGGCACCGACCTGGACGACGCCCTGCGCTGGCTGCACCGCGTCGACGCCCTCTTCTCGACGTACGACGAAGGCAGCGAGATCAGCCGGCTGGCGCGCGGCGAACTCGGCATGCGCGACTGCGATCCGCTCGTACGCGATGTGCGCGCCCTCTGCGAGGACGCGGAGGCGAGGAGCGGAGGCTTCTTCAGCGCGCGGTACGGAGGGCCGTTCGACCCCACCGGGCTCGTCAAGGGATGGGCGGTCGAGGCCGTCGGCCAGCTGCTGTCCGCTGCCGGTGTCGTCGACTACTGCGTCAACGGCGGCGGCGACATCCAGCTCGCCGGACGGCCGGCGCCCGGCGAGCGGTGGCGTACGGGCGTCAGCGACCCGCTGCGTCCCGGCGAACTGATCGCGGTCGTCGAGGCCGGCCCCGCGACGACGGCCGTCGCGACGTCCGGTCCGGCGGAGCGCGGCTGCCACATCCGCGACCCGCGTACCGGCGAGCCGGCCGACGGCGGCGGCCTCGCGTCGGTGACCGTCCTCGCCGAGGGGCTGACGGCCGCCGACGCGTGGGCGACCGCGGCGTACGCGATGGGGAGCGAGGCGGCACGGGAGTGGCTGGAGGGACTGCCGGGAGTGGAGGCCCTCGGGGTGACCACGGACCGCGGCACCTGGCGGACCAGCGGCCTCTCGGGCGTCCGGATCGCGGACTGATCCACCCGCGCACCGGGAGTGGATCACACTTTCCCCATGGGAAAGACACACGAACGCATCGAGGGCCGGCTGCGGACGTTCATACAGGACCAGCCGGTGTTCTTCACCGCCACCGCCCCGCTGTCGGCCGACGGCACCGTCAACCTCTCCCCGAAGGGCCTGAAGGGCTCCTTCACCGTCCTCGACGAACTGACCGTCGCCTATCTGGACTTCGCCGGCTCCAGCGCCGAGACCATCGCCCACCTCCGCGAGAACGGCCGCATCACCCTGATGTGGTGCGCCTTCCAGGGGCCGCCCAACATCGTCCGCGTGCACGGCACCGGTGAGCCGGTGTTCCGCGACGACCCGCGCTTCCCCGGACTGCTCGCGCATTTCCCCGGCATCGACCCGTCCGGCCACGGGCTGCGGGCGGTCATCGTCGTACGGGCGGACCTCATCCGCGACAGCTGCGGCTACGGGGTGCCCTTCATGACGTACGACGAGGACCGCGATCTGCACCGCCGGCGCTTCGAGCGGGAGACGACCGAGTCGCTCACGGAGTACTTCCGCAAGAAGGACCACATCGAGACCAGCATGGACGGGCTGCCGGGACTGCCGCTGCCCCTGGCGCCCGTGTCATCGCAGGCCGCCGCCCCCTCCCCGTACGTGGCGGACGTCAGTGCGCGCCCTGCGCCAGCTTCAGCAGATGGTCGGCCAGCGCCTGACCGCCCGCCGGGTCGCGGCTGATGAGCATCAGCGTGTCGTCGCCCGCGATCGTGCCGAGGATGTCGTGCAGTTCGGCCTGGTCGATGGCCGAGGCGAGGAACTGGGCGGCGCCCGGCGGGGTGCGCAGCACCACGATGTTCGCGGACGACTCGGCGGAGATCAGCAGTTCGCCGGCCAGCCGGCGCATCCGCTCCTCCTTCGCCGACTCGCCGAGAGGGGCCTGCGGGGTGCGGAAGCCCCCCTCGGACGGTACGGCGTAGATCAGCTCGCCACCGGTGTTGCGGATCTTCACGGCGCCGAGTTCGTCGAGGTCCCGGGAGAGCGTGGCCTGAGTGACCGTCAGCCCGTCGTCCGCCAGCAGCTTCGCCAGCTGGCTCTGCGACCGTACGGGCAGCCGGTTGAGGATGTCGACGATCCTGCGGTGGCGGGCCGTGCGCGTCTGCGGCACGGCGAGGCCGTTCCCGCTCTCGTGCGACTCGGTCATCTCTCACGCCTCCCGGCGGTCTCAGGCGCCGGCCGCGGCCCGGGCGTCCACGGTGTCGAGGACGGCGGGCAGCGCCAGCAGCAGTGCGTCGGCTTCGGATTCACCGATGATCAGCGGCGGGGCGAGGCGGACGACGTCCGGGGCCACGGCGTTGACCAGGAACCCTGCGTGCTGAGCCGCCTGCTGCACCTCCGCGGCCACCGGCTCGGTGAGAACCATACCCAGCAGCAGCCCCGCGCCGCGTACATGGTCGACCAGCGGGTGTCCGAGCCGCCAGATCCCGTCCCGCAGCCGCTCCCCGGTCTTCGTGACCCGGTCCAGCAGTCCGTCGGCCTCGATCGTCTCCAGTACGGCGAGCGCTGCCGCGCACACCACGGGGTTCCCGCCGAAGGTGGTGCCGTGCTTGCCGGGGGTGAGCAGTTCGGCGGCCTTGCCGAAGGCGAGCGTCGCGCCGATCGGCAGCCCGCCGCCGAGGCCCTTGGCCAGCGTGATGACGTCCGCCTCGACGCCCTGCGCCTGTGACTCGAACCAGGCCCCGGTCCGCCCGATGCCCGTCTGCACCTCGTCCAGGACGAGGAGCGTGCCGGTGGCGGCGGTGATCTCCCGGGCGGCGGCCAGATAGCCGGCCGGCGGTACGACGACGCCCTTCTCGCCCTGGACCGGCTCGAGGATGACCAGCGCGGTCTCGGTCGTCACCGCGGCCCGCAGCGCCTCCACGTCGCCGAACGGGACGTGGGTGACGTCGCCGGGCAGCGGCTGGAAGCCCTCCTGCTTGCCGGGCTGCCCGGTGAGCGCCAGGGCGCCCATGGTGCGGCCGTGGAAGCCGCCCTGGGCGGCGACCATGTGCGTCCGGCCCGTGAGGCGGCCGATCTTGAACGCCGCCTCGTTGGCCTCCGCGCCGGAGTTGGCGAAGTACACCCGGCCCGGACGGCCGGCGAGGGCGAGCAGCTTCTCGGCCAGCGCGACGGGCGGTTCGGCGATGTAGAGGTTGGAGACGTGGCCGAGGCCGGTGATCTGCTTCGTGACCGCCTCCACCACCGCCGGGTGCGCGTGGCCGAGGCAGTTGACGGCGATACCGGCGACGAAGTCCAGGTACTCCTTGCCGTCGGCGTCCCACACCTTGGCGCCCTCGCCGCGGACCAGGGGCAGCCGGGGGGTGCCGTAGTTGTCCATCAGGGCGGACTGCCACCGCTGGGTCAGGCTGTCGTTGTCCGTCACTGCTCCCCCTGGGTGTCCGGTGCCCGTCACTGTTCCCCCTCCTCGTCCGGCACGACCATCGTGCCGATTCCCTCGTCCGTGAAGATCTCCAGCAGGATGCTGTGCTGGACCCGTCCGTCGATCACCCGGGCCGTGTGGACGCCGTTGCGTACGGCGTACAGGCAGCCCTCCATCTTCGGGACCATGCCGCTCGCCAGCTCCGGCAGGAGCTTCTCCAGCTCGCTCGCGGTGAGCCGGCTGATCACCTCGTCGCTGTTCGGCCAGTCCTCGTACAGGCCCTCGACGTCGGTGAGGACCATCAGGGTCTCCGCGCCCAGCGCCGCGGCCAGGGCGGCGGCGGCCGTGTCGGCGTTGACGTTGTACACGTGGCCGTCGTCGGCGCTGCGGGCGATCGACGACACCACCGGGATCCGGCCGTCGGCGAGGAGCGCCTCGATGGCACCGGTGTCCATCCGGGTGATCTCGCCGACCCGGCCGATGTCGACCAGTTCGCCGTCGATGCGCGGCGTGTGCTTGGTGGCGGTCATGGTGTGCGCGTCCTCGCCGGTCAGGCCGACGGCGAGCGGTCCGTGGGCGTTGAGCAGCCCGACCAGCTCGCGCTGCACCTGTCCGGCCAGCACCATCCGTACGACGTCCATGGCGTCCTCGGTGGTGACCCGCAGCCCGGCCTTGAACTCGCTGACGATGCCGTGCCGGTCGAGGGCGGCGTTGATCTGCGGTCCTCCGCCGTGTACGACGACGGGCCTGAGGCCCGCGTGGTGCAGGAAGACGACGTCCTGCGCGAACGCGGCCTTCAGCTCCTCGTCGACCATGGCGTTGCCACCGAACTTGATGACGACCGTCTTGCCCCGGTGCCGGGTCAGCCACGGCAGCGCCTCGATGAGCGTGCGGGCCTTGGGCAGGGCGGTGTGCTTGCGGGCGCCGCCCGCGGGAGTGGTGGTCGTCATGAGGAGTACGCGCTGTTCTCGTGGACGTAGTCGGCGGTCAGGTCGTTGGCCCAGATGACGGCCTCGGCGTCGCCGGCGGACAGGTCGGCGGTGATGACGACCTCGCGGTAGCGCATGTCGACCAGTTCGCGGTCCTCGCCGACCGAGCCCTTCTTGCAGACCCAGACGCCGTTGATGGCGACGTTCAGCTCGTCGGGCTCGAAGACGGCGGAGGTGGTGCCGATGGCGGACAGCACGCGGCCCCAGTTGGGGTCCTCGCCGTGGATGGCGCACTTGAGGAGGTTGTTACGGGCGATGGAGCGGCCCACCTCGACGGCGTCGTCCTCCGTGGCGGCGCCCACGACCTCGATACGGATGTCCTTCGAGGCGCCCTCGGCGTCGCCGATCAGCTGCCGGGCGAGGTCGGCGCAGACGGCCTGGACGGCGTCGGCGAAGTCCTGCTCCGGCGGGGTGACGCCGGAGGCGCCCGACGCGAGCAGCAGGACGGTGTCGTTGGTGGACATGCAGCCGTCGGAGTCGACGCGGTCGAAGGTCCTACGGGTCGCGGCACGCAGGGCCGCGTCCAGTCGCGCGCTGTCGACGTCGGCGTCCGTCGTCAGGACGACGAGCATGGTGGCCAGGCCGGGTGCCAGCATGCCGGCGCCCTTCGCCATGCCGCCGACCGTCCAGCCGTCGCCGTCGGCGACGGCCGTCTTGTGCACGGTGTCGGTGGTCTTGATGGCGATGGCCGCCTTCTCACCGCCGTACGGGGACAACTCGGCCGCCGCCTTCCCGATGCCCGGGAGGAGCTTGTCCATCGGCAGCCGGACGCCGATCAGACCGGTGGAGCAGACGGCGATCTCGCCGGCGCTCTGCCCGAGGACCTCGGCGGCCGTCTCGGCGGTGGCGTGGGTGTCCTGGAAGCCGAGGGGGCCGGTGCAGGCGTTGGCGCCGCCGGAGTTGAGGACTACGGCGGAGACCTGGCCGCCCTTGAGGACCTGCTCGGACCACAGGACCGGGGCGGCCTTCACACGGTTGGAGGTGAAGACGCCGGCGGCGGCCTGTCGCGGGCCGGTGTTGACGACGAGCGCCAGGTCCGGGTTGCCGTTCTCCTTGATTCCCGCGGCGATGCCCGCCGCCGTGAATCCCTTCGCTGCCGTGACGCTCACGGTGCCACCCCTACGGTGCTGAGGCCCAGGTCCTCGGGAAGTCCCAGGGCGATGTTCATGCTCTGCACCGCGCCGCCGGCGGTGCCCTTGGTCAGGTTGTCGATGGCGCTGATGACGATCGCGCGGCCGGCGGCCTCGTCGTACGCGACCTGCAGCAGCGCCGTGTTGGACCCGGTGACGGCGGCGGTCGCCGGCCACTGCCCCTCGGGGAGGAGGCGTACGAACAGCTCGCCGGCGTACGCCTTCTCGTACACCTCGCGCAGCCGCTCGTAGCCCACGCCGTCCTTCACCTTCGCGGTGCAGGTGGCGAGGATGCCGCGGGACATGGGGGCCAGGGTGGGGGTGAACGAGACGCCGACGGGCTCGCCGGCCGCGGCGCTCAGGTTCTGGATCATCTCGGGGGTGTGCCGGTGGCCGCCGCCCACGCCGTACGGGCTCATCGAACCCATGACCTCGCTGCCGAGCAGCTGCGGTTTGAGCGCCTTGCCCGCGCCGGAGGTCCCGCTCGCGGCGACGATCACGGCCTCGGGCTCCAGCAGCCCGGCGGCGTACGCGGGCGCCAGGGCGAGGGAGACGGCGGTCGGGTAGCAACCGGGGACCGCGACGCGCCTGGCCCCCAGGAGCGCGTCGCGGCCGCCCGGCAGTTCGGGGAGGCCGTAGGGCCAGGTGCCGGCGTGCGGGGAGCCGTAGAACGCCTCCCAGGCGCCCGCGTCCGCGAGGCGGAAGTCGGCGCCGCAGTCGATGACGAGGACGTCGTCGCCGAGCTGCTCGGCGACGGCGGCGGACTGCCCGTGCGGCAGCGCGAGGAGGACGACGTCGTGCCCTTCGAGCACCCCGGCGTCGGTCGGCTGCAGCACGCGGTCGGCGAGGGGCGCGAGGTGCGGCTGGACGGCCCCGAGGGGCTGCCCTGCATGGGAATGCGCCGTCAGGGCGCCGATCTCCACCTCGGGGTGCCCCAGCAGCAGCCGCAGGATCTCGCCCCCGGCGTAGCCACTGGCCCCTGCCACCGCTGCACGCACGACCATCGTTCCTCCGTCACTCGATGGCATGACTATACGGAGCCACGAAGTTTTATGCAATGCGATTCCGGCGAGCCCGCCTCAGCCAGGGGCGCCACGCCGCGCGGAAGCCCCGGCGGGACGGAACGGGTCCGCCTGGCCGTCTACCACGGGTTCGCGCGCACCGGCCGGGCTCCGAGCGTGGCCGGACTCGCGGCGGTCACCCGGCTCGCTCCCGACCAGGTGCGTCGGGAACTGCGCACCCTCCACGCACGCCATGATCTGGTCCTGGACCGGCAGGACGGCGACCACGTCGTGATGGCCCACCCGTTCGCCTCCGTTCCGCTCGGCTTCTCGGTCATGGGCGCGCGCACGCTGTGGTGGGGCGGCTGCGCCTGGGACTCGTTCGCCCTGCCCCACCTGCTTCGGGACGAGCCCGACGTGCTGGTCGCCACCCGTTGCCCGGCCTGCGACACCCCGCACGCCTGGGTGGTCGGCCGGGAGGAGCCCCGAAGGGGAACCAGGTGGCCCATTTCCTCATCCCCATGAGCCGGGCCTGGGACGACGTCGTACGCACCTGCGGCAACCAGCGCCTGTTCTGCTCCGGCGACTGCGTCGACAGCTGGCTGCGGGAGACGGGCCAGGAACACGGCTACGTGATGGACCTGGCCACCCTGTGGCGCTTCGCCGCCGACTGGTACACCGGGCGCCTGGACCCGGGCTACACCCGCCGCGACCCCGCCGCCGCCAGTGCCTACTTCGCCGAGGTCGGCCTGCACGGCGCCTTCTGGGGCCTGCCCGACTGAGGGCTCACACCCGGGGGCGCAGGAAGTCGCGCGCTCCGCGCAGCGTGGTGCGCAGGGTGTGCTGGGTGCGGGTGCTGTCCAGGCGTACGTCCCTCGGTCCCGGGATGTCCGTGCGGGCCGCCGGGAGCAGCGCGGGGTCCAGGCCGTCGCGGGCGGCGATCAGTACGCCGAGCTCGTAGCGGCTGACGGCGTCGGGGCCCGCCAGGTGGTGGACGCCCGCACGGTCGGAGGCCGCCAGCTCCAGCAGGCCGCCGGCGAGGTCCGCGACGTGCACGGGGCACCGGACGACGTCCGTGAACAGCACGCCCTCGCGGCGGCCGGCGGCCAGGTCGTGCACGAACGCCTCATGCACGGAGCCGCCGTCGCCGATGATCAGCGAGGTGCGCGCGATCACGGCGTCGGGCGCCAGGAACCGGATCGCCGTCTCGGCCGCCGCCTTCGCCGCGCCGTACGGGGTGACGGGGTCCGGCGGCGCGGACTCGTCGTAGCGGATGTCGGCGCCGGAGAAGACGGCGTCGCTGGAGACGTGCACCAGCCGGGCCCCGTGCCCCGTCGCGGCCATCGCCAGGCGGATCGCGCCGTCGGCCGTCGTCCGCCAGTCGGCCTTGCGGTACGCGGCGTTCACGACGACGTCCGGCCGCGCCTCGCGGACCGCCCGCTCCACCGCGTCGCCGTCGCGCAGGTCGAGGCGCCGCCAGCGGCCCCCGGCAGGCGCCGCCGTCGCGAAGGTCGCCGTGACGTCGTGCCCGGCCGCCCCGGCCTGCCGTACCAGCTCGCGGCCGAGGAACCCGCTGCCGCCCACGATCATGATGTCCACGGCTCCCCAGGCTAGTGCCGGGCCGGGGAGGTCCCACCGATGAGTTTCCGGCGGTCGTCCGGTCTACCCCGTCGACCGACCCCGTCGACGAGGGGAGCACCTCATGCGCAAGATCATCGTTTGCACCTTCCTGACGCTGGACGGCGTCATGCAGGCGCCGGGCGGTCCGGACGAGGACCCGGAGAGCGGCTTCGCGTACGGCGGCTGGCAGAAACCCGTGACGGACGACGAGGTCGGCGCGGCCATCGCCGGCTGGTACGCGGACTCCGACGCGATGCTGCTCGGCCGCAAGACGTACGAGATCTTCGCGTCGTACTGGCCGACCGCCGATCCCGGCAACCCGTTCACCGAGCGGATGAACAGCATGCACAAGTACGTGGCGTCCCGGACCCTGACGTCCGTCGAGTGGCAGAACTCCACGCTGCTGGAGGGCGACACCGTCGACGCCGTACGCGAGCTGAAGGCGTCCGACGGCGGCGACATCAACGTGGTCGGCAGCGGCGACCTCGCCCAGACCCTCATGCGGCACGGCCTCGTCGACGAGTACCGGCTGTCCATCCACCCGGTGATCATCGGCACCGGCAAGCGGCTTTTCGCCGAGGGGGCGATCCCCACCGCGCTGGAGCCGGTCAGCGTCTCGACGACGAAGGGCGGCACCGTCGTCGGTGTCTACCGGCCGAACGGCGAACCCGGCTACGACAGCTACTAGAGCCCGCGCGATACGGAGACGCTCACCCCGCGGACACCCCGGACGGGCCACGGCGGCGCAGCGCCTCCGCGCCGCCGTACCGCGCGCTGTCGCCCAGCTGCTCCTCGATGCGGACGAGTTGGTTGTACTTGGCGGTGCGGTCGGAGCGGGAGAGCGAGCCGGTCTTGATCTGGCCGCAGCCGGTGGCCACCGCCAGATCCGCGATCGTGGTGTCCTCCGTCTCTCCCGAGCGGTGCGACATGACGACCGTGTAGCCCGCCCGGTGGGCGGTGTCGACGGTGGCCAGCGCCTCCGTCAGGGTGCCGATCTGGTTGACCTTCACGAGGACCGAGTTGGCGACGCCGGAGTCGATGCCCTCGCGCAGGAGGGTCTCGTTCGTGCAGAACACGTCGTCGCCGGTGAGCTGGCAGCGGTCGCCGACCCGTGCCGTCAGGTCCCGCCAACCCGTCAGGTCGTCCTCGGCCATCGGGTCCTCGATCGACACTATGGGGTAGGCGTCGATCAGCTTGACCAGGTAGTCGGCGTGTTCCGCGGGTGTGCGGCGTACGCCCTCCCCGGCGTAGTCGTAGACCCCGTCGTGGCAGAACTCCGACGACGCCGGGTCCATCACCAGGCCGATGTCGGTCCCCGGCCGGTATCCCGTGCGCTCGACGGCGGCCATCACGAAGTCGAGGGCCTCCTCGGCGGTGCGCAGGGCGGGTGCGAAGCCGCCCTCGTCGCCCACACCGGTGGAGTGCCCCGCCGCGAGGAGGTCCCGGCGCAGGGTGTGGAAGACCTCGGATCCCATCCGTACGGCTTCGGCGAAGGTCGCCGCGCCGATCGGGGCGATCATGAACTCCTGGAAATCCAGGGGATTGTCGGCGTGTGCTCCCCCGTTGACGATGTTCATCATCGGTACGGGCAGCAGCCGGGCGCCGGAGCCGCCGAGGTAGCGGTAGAGCGGCAGGCGGTGGGCGGCGGCCGCGGCCTTGGCGGCGGCCAGGGAGACGCCGAGGATCGCGTTGGCGCCGAGCCTGGACTTGGCGGGGGTGCCGTCCGTGGCGACGAGGGCCGCGTCGAGGCCGGCCTGGTCCTCGGCCTCGCGACCGGTGACGGCGGCCGCCAGCTCCGTGTTCACGTGCCGGACCGCGCGGTCGACGCCCTTGCCGTGCCAGCGGGTGGGGTCGCCGTCGCGGAGTTCGACGGCCTCGCGGGCGCCGGTCGAAGCGCCGGAGGGGACCGCGGCCCGGCCGACGGATCCGTCCGCCAGCTCCACGTCCACTTCGACTGTGGGGTTGCCCCTGCTGTCCAGGACGCTGCGGCCGGTGACGGAGGTGATGGCGGTCATGGGAGTCCTCCCGTTGTCGCAAAGGTGCCGGGGTAGGGCTGCGGCGACGGTGGCGCTGGGCCCGGCGCGGCATACTGTACAGCAATGCTGTGCAGTTACACTGCGCAGTTGCGCTGTGCAGCTGTGCTGCCCAGCCGCGCTGTACAGTTCCGCTGGTCAGCCACGCTGTGCAGTCCCGCTGGTCAGCCCTGCTGTTCAGCCGTGCTGCGTTAGCATTCGGCATGCCCCTTCCGGAATCCGCCGCCGTCGCGGCCGAACTGCGCACCGCGATGGGAAAGCTCACGCGGCGTGTGAAGCTCGAGGACCAGATGCCGTTCGGCCAGGCGGCCGTCCTCGGCGCGCTGGACCGCAACGGTGCGATGACGACCAGCGAACTGGCGGCCGACCAGCGGGTACGTCCGCAGTCCATGGCCCGGGCCGTGGGACTGCTCATGGAGCAGGGACTGATCACCCGCCGCGCCCATCCGACCGACGGCCGCAAGAGCCTGGTCGACCTCTCCCCCGCCGGGCGGACGCTGCTGGAGGAGGAGCGCGGGCGCCGGGCGGACTGGCTCGCGCGGGCGATCGAGGCGGAGCTGACGGAGGACGAGCGGGAGTTGCTCGCGCGCGGGATCGGGCTGGTGGAGAGGCTCGCGGCGCACTAGGTACCCGACCCGGCCGGGCACAGGATGTCGGGTCCGGCACCGGCGTCGCCTCCTAGCGTGGTGATCGTCAAAGGGAAGGAGACCGGGCGTGCTCGACCGGCTCAACCAGGTCATGGACCACATCGAGCGGCGTCTCGACCAGCCCCTCGACGTGGCGGAGCTGGCCCGCACCGCGCTCACCTCGGAGTACCACCTGCGCCGGATGTTCTCCGCGCTGGCGGGCATGCCGCTGTCGGAGTACGTCCGCCGGCGCCGGCTCACGCTCGCGGGGGCCGAGGTGCTGGCGGGGCGGGACACGCTGCTGGAGATCGCGGTGCGGTACGGCTACGGCTCGGGCGAGGCGTTCGCGCGGGCGTTCCGCGCCGTGCACGGTGTCGGGCCGGGTGAGGCCCGGCGTACGGGCGCGGCGCTCAGCTCGCAGCCCCGGATGTCCTTCCGACTCACCGTCGAAGGGAGCAACAGCATGCGGTATCGCGTTGTCGACAAACCCGCATTCACCGTGGTGGGCCCGAAGGCCCGGGTGCCGCTCGTACACCTGGGGCCGAACCAGGCGATCATCGACTTCGTCCGCGGGATCGCGCCGGAGGCGAAGGAGCGGCTCGAGCAGCTGTCGGACCAGGAGCCGCAGGGCGTCGTCGCGGTCTGCGACGATCTGGACCCGAGCCGGGCGGAGGGCACGGAACTCGACTACTACCACGGGGTGGTCACCTCCGCGCCCGCCCCGGCGGGCATGGCGACGCTGCCGGTCCCGGCCGGTACGTGGGCGGTGTTCACCGCGTCGGGTCCGGCGCCGCAGGCGATCCAGTACCTGTGGCGGGACGTGTACGCCGAGTGGTTCCCCTCCAACCCCTACCGGGGCCGCCCCGGCCCGGAGATCCTCCGCACCCGCCTGTCGGCGGACGGCACGCACGCGGACGCGGAGTTGTGGCTGCCGGTGGAGCGGGAGCAGGGCTGACCACCACCCTCCGGGGCCGGTACGGAAGCACCTCGTCGCTGCCCTAGAGTCACGGGCATGCTCGACGGGGTGGACGACATCGACTGGTCAGCGCTGGAGCACGCCTACGGGCCGGCGGACGACGTACCAGCGCTGCTGCGGGCCGCCGGAGCGGCCGACCCGGCGGTACGCGAGGTGGCGCTGGACGAGTTGGTCTCGTCGCTGTGCCACCAGGGTTCGGTCTACTCGGCGACGTCCGCCGCCGTTCCCTTCCTCGCCCGGCTGGCCGGGGACGGTCCGGGTCACCGCCTCGCCCTGCTGTGGCTGCTGCACGGCGCCGCCGACGGCTGCGGCCCCGCGCACCGCGAGGCGCGCCGGGCGGTGGCCGTCGCCCTGCCGGCCCTGCTGGGGCTGGCGGCGGACCCGGATCCCGCCGTCCGGCAGGCCATGGTGTGGATCGTCGCGGCGTGCGAGGAGTCGTCCCTGCCGCTGCTCCCGCTGCTGCGGGCGCGCTGGGAGGCGGAGGACGACGCCGGGGTGCGGGCCGATCTCGTGACCGCCCTCGGGCTGCTCGACGTGTCGCCGCAGGTCCGGACGGCGCGCGGCCGTGCCCTGCTGGCGGATCCGGAGCCGGCCGTGCGCCGCGCGGCGGCGGCCGACCTGCTCCGGACGGCGCCGCTGCCGCTGCCCGCCGGGCTGGTGGACGTGGCGCTCGACGCGCACCGGGCGGCGCCCGTGGACGAGACCGGCCACCCTTGGCCGTCCGCCCACCGGCCGCTGCTGGAGCGGCTGATGGACGATCCGGAGGCGGCGCTGCGCGCGGTCGAGCGGGGGCTGCCGCTCGCCGCGGAGCTGACCGAGACGTGGCGCGACCGCGAGCGGGACGTACTGCCGTGGCTCGCGGCGGCGGCCTCGGATCCCGAGGACCTGTGCCTGGTGGCGCGGGTGGGCGCGGCCCTCGAGGGCGGTGAGCCCGCGCCGTGGCTGGAGGACCATCTGCGTTCCGCGGACCCGTCCGTACGGGTGGCGGCGACGCTCGCGGCGGTACGGCTGCGGGTACCGGACGCGCTCGGGCTCGTCATGCGGCTCCTGGACGAACTCCCGGAGGAGGCGGCCACGTTGTCGCTGACGCTGCTGGGCGCGCCGGGCCTGGTGGTGACGGCCGCGGTGGAGGTGTTCGGCGCGGCCGCCGAGCCGCTGGCCGCACGCGTCGCGGCCCGGCCGCGCGCCGAGTGGCTGGAGGCCCTGCGGCCCTTCCCGGCGCTGGTGGCGGCGCACACCGACGAGTTGGTCCGCCTGCTGCCCGACTCGGCCGGGCTGCTCGGGTCGCTCGGCCCGGCGGCCGGCCCTCAGGCGGTACGGGCGCTGCGCGCGCGGGCGGCCGCGGGCGACCTGGACGCGGGGCTCGCCCTCGCCCGGGTGACAGGCGAGACGGAACCGGCCCTGGAGGCGGTACGGGCACTCCCGGACGCCGTGGCCCGGCGTACCGCGGCCGTGCGCGTGGCGGCCGAATTCGGCCCCGCGGCGGCGGCGTTGCTCCCCCTGGTGGAGGAACGCCTGCTGGCCCCGGCCCGGGAGAGCCGCGCGGACGCGGCGGCCGCGATCTGGCGCGTCACGGGCCGCGTCGCGGACACGGCACCGGTGATCGCGGACCAACTCACCCGCACGGGCCACTTCCACGAACCCCACTTCCCGGCCCTGCGGACCCTGACGGCGATGGAGGTGCTACCACCGAAGGCCCGCCCGGCAGTGGAACGCATCGCCCACTCCCCCCGCCGCACGGTCTCCGGCTACCCGAACGACGGCACCCCCCACCCAGACCTCACGGCCCGCCGCCTGGCCCACGGCCTCCTGGCGGTCACGGGCTCCTGACGGCGCAACGCCGGCGCCACTGGTGGTGCGACGCCTCGTAGAGCGTCCAGTAGTACGGCGAATCCTCGCCCACGGGGCCCAGCCGCTCCACCGCGTCGTCGCCCCGCGGATCATCGAGCAGGGTGAGCCGTACGGCCGACTCCACCCGCACGCCCTCGTCGCTGTCGTCGAGGCAGCGGGCGAGCGCCTCGCGGACGTCCGGCAGGCGGAGACGCGCGCGGCCGAGGGCCCGGCACGCCGCCCGCCGGACCACCGCTGTCCCGTCCGTCGAGCACTCCACGGCGGCATCGACGGCACCCGGCCGACCGGCCTCGATCCAGCAGCCCAGCCCGGACACCGCACGCTCACGGACCCGTTCGTCGTCGTGCCGGGCCAGGGCGGGCAGGGCGTCACCGGCGCGCGGGTCCGTGCAGTCGGCGAGGCCGGCGGTGAGCGCGACCATCACGAGCGGGTCGGTCTCCCGAGCGACCCAGGGGAGGAACACGTCGGTGAGCGGGCTGTCGTAGGGCAGATCCTCGTCCTCGTCGAAGAGGTTGATCGCACGGAGCAGCTCCGCCCCGAAGTACCTCGCCGGCGGTTCATGCCGCTCGCGCAGCGCGACCCCCGCATCCCACACAGCCGGATCACGGCGCCGCTGCAGCGCCATGATCACCGCGAACCACACGGGATGCTCGACGTCGGGCTCGGCCAGCGCACGGGCCATCAGCTCCCCGAAGGCGGGCAGCACGCCGTACCGCTCCTCCAGGTCCGTGAGGATCGCGGCGTGCCCGTCCTGCACGGACACGTCCCCCAGCGACAGCTCCCGACACGGCCCGAACTCGCCCACGACCGTCCGCTTCCGCACCGGCCCGGCCAGCCCCGTCCTGCGCCGCAGCCCGGCCTCCACCCCGACCTCGTACCACTGCCGCGCCAGCGCCAGGGCGTTGCGCCCGTCGGCGTCCTCGACCCACAGCCGCGCACCGCTGCTCACGGCGAGGAAGATGCCGTACACCCCGAGGTCCACGGCCCGCAGCAGCGCCCGTTCACGGACGTCGCGATCCGGCTGACCGTACTGCGTCAGCAAATCGACGACGGATTCGTCGAGCGCCTCAACCGCAAGCAGGAGTACGGGCGTCCCGCGCCCGTCCACCGCCCCCGGATCGGCCCCGCCCTCCAACAGCGCCCGAACGGCACCCACGTCCCGCGCCCGCACGGCGGCGACAAGGCCCGCCGACCGCACCGCATTCGCCCCCTCCACCCGCCGCATTCTCGGCGCCTGCGGGACCGCCCGCCACCGGGTTTCGGTGCGGGGCGCAACCTTTCGGCGCCGGGCGGGGTCCGTACAACTGTGAACACTCCAGACCCCCGCGTCACAGCCTTCGCCGGGCTCTTCGGGCCGGCGCCCGACGACTTCGCGGTGCCCGTCGACTGGGACGCCGTCGAGGCGTGGCTCGGGACGGGGTTGCCCGCGGACTACAAGGCGGTCGCCGCCGCTTACGGGCCGCTCGACCTCGGGGCGTGGCTGTGGCTGCACGTGCCCTGTGCGAACCGGGGGTGGTTCGACTACGGGACGTGGCTGCAGCAGGCGCGGCGGGCCGCGGCCGGGGTGCTGCCCTTCGGGGCGACCCGCACCGCCGACACCCTCTTCTGGGACACCACCGCCTCCGACGACCCCGACCGCTGGCCGGTCGTCATGCACTGCCAGGACGACGAGAACGCCGGGCGCGACCCGTGGCACCGCTTCGGCACCCCGCTGCTGCCGACCCTCGCCCGGCTCGTCGCCGACGGCCGGCTCCGGCCCATCGCCGCGCGCAGCGCCATGCTCACCGACCTCGACCCCGTCGCGTGGACGCCGCCGCCCCGGCGGCCGGAGCCGACGCAGCGTCAGCGGGCCGCGCTGACCGAGGGCAGCGGGCTGGAGGCGCTCAGCGCACTGATCCCGCCGCCACGGGAGCCCGTGCTCGGGGCGCACGGCTGGGACTGGCTGTACGAGCGGCTCGGCACCCGGCTGCCGACGGGATACGTGACGCTGATGGAGACGTACGGGTCCGGCGAGTGGTGCGGCTGGCTGCGCTTCGGCGCCCCGTTCGGCGACGGCCAGTACGATCTCGCGCCCTGGGCCGAGTGGCACACGGAGACCTACCGCGATCTGCGCGCCGACTTCCCCGAGTACCACCCGCTCGCCGTCTGGCCGGAGCCCGGCGGCTTCCTGCCGTTCGCCAACTCCATCGACGGCGACGAACTGGGCTGGCTGACCGAGGGAGCCGACCCCGACGACTGGCCGCTGATCGTCGTCCCCCGCCACGCCGACCAGGGCCCGCCCCTGGACGGCGGCGGCCTCACCGACACCCTCCTGCAGTGGCTGCGCGGCCACTTCGCCGCCGAGGGCCTGCCCCGCCTCGGCCGCCGCGACGAGGACCCGCTCGACTACATCGGCTTCGAGCCGTACGGACCGGAGGACGAGTGACCGTTCACCCCGCACTGCCGGGGCTGGCGTCCAACCCCGCCGCGCCCGCCGGCGTCCTGCTCCGGCTGCTCACCCTGGACGACCGTGAGATCCGGCAGCGCTTCACCTGGCGGCGCTCCCTCCCGGACGAGGTGGCCGAGGCCGTCCTCACCCACCCCGACCGCCGGCTGCGGCTGTCCCTCGCCGAGAGCTGGACGGTCGCCCCCGAGCTGCGCGCCCGGCTGCTCGACGATCCGGAGCCGAGGATGGCCCTGGCCGTGGCCATGGGCCCGCTGCCGTACCGGACCGAGGTGCCGCCCCTGCCGGACTGGGCGTACGATCGCCTGCTGAACCACGAGAAGGACATCGTCCGGTACGAGGCGGCGGGCGCGCCCACCACCCCGCCCCATGTGCTCGTACCGCTCGCCCGGCACGACGACCCGTACTTCCGGCGCACGGCGTGCCGGCGCGCGTGGCACCTGCTCGGCGACGACGAGCGTGCCGTCCTGCTCGACGATCCGGACGCCACCGTGCGCGAATCCGCCGCCCTGCACGTCATGCACGAGGACGAGGAGCGGACCGCGCAGCTGCTGGAGTCCCTGGAGCCGGGCTGGGACCGGCAGCTCGTGCTGGAGCGGGGCCGTCTGACGCGCGGCGTCGCCGAGCGGCTGCTGGCCGAGGAGAGCCACCTCCCGCCCCTCCTCCGCAACCCCACCTTCCCCGCCGACCTCGCCGCGTCCCTCGCCGGCCACGACGACCCCGCCGTACGCCTGGCCGTCTCCGCCCGGCCCAGGCTGACGGAGGAGGAGCGCGCGGCGATCGACTGGCAGGTCCGTCCGGAGGACCGCCTCGACACCCTGTGGTGGGTATGGACCGCACGCGACGACGCCGACGTCCTGCGCCGGTGCGCGGCCTCCGCCCACACGTGGCTGCGCCGCAGCGCCGCCGTGTGCGAGGAGCTGCCCGACGACTGCGTGGAACTGCTCGCGGCCGACGAGGACTTCGCCGTACGCCTGCTGCTGGCCGAGCGGCATCCGAAGGCGCCGCCGGAGCTGCTGCTGGACCTGTACGTGCACGGCACCCACCGCGCCGTCGGCATGCTCACCACGCGCCCGGGATTCCCCGCCGCCGGCCTCGCGGAGCGCTTCGCGGACGCTGCGGACCCGCGCTGCCGGGCCCTGGCGGTACGGGACCCGGCGGCGACCCCCGCGCTGCTCGACCGGCTGAGCCGCGATCCGGACCCGTGGGTGAGGGACGCGGCCGCCCGCGATCCGCGGCTGCCAGCGGACCGGATCACCGAGCTGCTGGACGCCCCCGGGACGGGACCGGCCGCCGCCGCCAACCCCGCGCTTCCCGCCGCCGCGATGACCGCGCTGCTGGACCGCGCGGGAGTGGGCCGGCCGCCCCTGGACCGCACCGGAGTGCCCCGGCCCGCACCCCTGGACCGCGCCGCAGTGGCCCGTCCCCCTCAGCCGACCAGCGACTGAGTGCCCAGCACGGTCACCAGGGCCAGGCGCTCCGCGTCCGGGGTGCCGGGTTCCGCGGAGTAGACCATGACGTGGAGGTCGCTGCCCTCGACCGTGAGGACGTCGCAGTCGAGGGTCAGCGCGCCCACCCCCGGATGGTCGATGGTCTTGCGGGCGGCCTCGTGCCGGCCCACCGCGCCCGCATCCCACAGCTCCGCGAAGCGGGAACTGTGCGCGCGCAGGTCCGCCACCAGCCGGCTCAGCCGGCGGTCGGCCGGATAGCGGCCGGTGGCCGAGCGGAGGTCCGCGACCAGCGCCGCCTCGAACTCCCGGCGGTCTTCCGGGGACTGGCGGGCACGCGAGCCGGGGCCGACGAAGTTGCGCCAGACGCCGTTACGTTCGTGGCCGCGCCAGCCGGACGGGTCGCCCATCAGCGCCGCGTACGGCGGGTTGGCCACGAGCAGCGTCCAGGAGGCGTCGTACACCGCGACCGGGGTGCCCGTGAGCCGGTCGAGGAGGCGCTGGACGCTGGGGGTGACGTACGTCGGGACGGTGTCCGGGCCCGGCTCCGCCAGCCCCGCCAGGCGGAAGAGGTGGCCGCGCTCGCCGCCCGACAGGCGCAGCGCGCGGGCCAGGGCCTCGACGACCTGCGTCGAGGGGCTGGTGGCCCGGCCCTGCTCGAGCCGGGTGACGTAGTCGACGGACACGCCCGCGAGCAGGGCCAGCTCCTCGCGGCGCAGCCCCGCCGCCCGCCGGTGGCCGCCCGCGGGCAGGCCGGCCGCCTCGGGCGGCACGCGGTCGCGCCAGCGCCGTACCGCCTGGCCGAACTCCGTCGTCGCCATGCGTTCCAGTGTGCCGCTCCGGCCACCGGGATGCCTGGTACCGCCAGTCCCAGGAAGACGGGACGGCTGGCTGACCGCCCGGGGCCGACGCACCGTGGAGACATGACGACAACACTGATCACCGGAGCGAACAAGGGCCTCGGCTACGAGACCGCCCGCCGCCTCATCGCCGCGGGCCACACCGTCTACCTCGGCGCCCGCGACCCCGAGCGCGGCCGCGAGGCCGCCGAACGGCTGGGCGCGCGCCCGGTCGTCCTCGACGTCACCGACGACGCGTCCGTCGCCGCGGCGGCGAAGACCATCGAGGCCGAGGGCGGCCTGGACGTCCTGGTCAACAACGCCGGCATCGAGCACCGCACCGACGACAACGCGGTCGTGGACGCCGCCGGCACCACCGCGGACCTGATGCGCACGCACTTCGAGACGAACGTCTTCGGCACGGTGCGCGTCCTGCACGCGTTCCTGCCCCTGCTGCGGGCCTCCGCCGCGCCGGTCGTGGTGAACGTGAGCAGCGGCCTCGCCTCGCTGGCCACGCTCACCGACCCGGCGGCCCCCGCGTACGGCTATCCGGGCGTCGCCTACCCCGCCTCGAAGACCGCGGTGAACGTGGTCACAGTGCAGTACGCGAAGGCGTTCCCCGAGATGCGGATCAACGCCGTGGAGCCCGGCTTCACCGCCACGGACCTGAACGGGAACACCGGCGTCCAGACCGTCGCGCAGGGCGCGGAGATCATCGTCCGGATGGCGCAGACCGGACCGGACGGCCCGACCGGCGGCTACTTCGACGCGGCCGGGCCGCTGCCCTGGTAGGGACAGGTCAGCCCGCCCCCCGCACCAGCCGTACGACGCTCCACGAGACCGGCGGCAGCCACGCGGTCAGGACGCCGCCGGCCACCGACGTACCGGACACCGGGCGCGGCACCACCCGGTCCGGCTCCGCCGCCGTGTTCGCGGCGTCGTGGTCGTCGTCGGACAGCAGCAGGTGCTCCACGACCCGGTAGCCGTCCGGCAGTCCGCGCAGCGACGCCTCCAGGAGGAGCGGTTCGCGCGGGTCGCGGTTGACGGCCAGCACCGTGAGGCCGCCCGACTCCTCGTCGTACGTCACCACGTGGTCCAGCGCGGCGACCTCCCCGTGCCGGGCCGTGTCGACGAGCGGCGCCCGCGCCGTCGTACGCAGCACGCGGCCCCGCGCGTGGCGGGCGGTCAGGGCGAAGGGGTGGAAGATGGTCTGGCGCCAGCTGGCGCCGCCCGGTTCGGTGCGGATGGGCGCGATGACGTTCACCAGCTGGGCCAGGCAGGCGACCGCCACCCGGTCCGCGTGGCGGAGCAGGGTGATGAGCAGCGAGCCGACGACCACGGCGTCCGTGAGGCTGTACGTGTCCTCGATCAGGCGCGGTGCCTCGGCCGTCTCGAGGTTGCGCTCGCCCGGGAAGCGCTGGGCGTACCAGACGTTCCACTCGTCGAAGGAGAGCCAGATGCGCTTCTTCGCCCGCTTCACCGCTCGTACGTGGTCGGCGGTGGAAACGAGGTCGGAGATGTACGCGTCCATCTGCGCACCGGACGCGAGGAAGCTCGCGCGGTCGCCGTCGAACTCCTCGTAGTAGGCGTGCAGCGAGAGGTAGTCCACCTCGTCGTACGCCTGCTCCAGGACCTCCCGCTCCCAGGTGCCGAAGGTCGGCATGCCGGAGTTGGAGGAGCCGCAGGCGACCAGCTCGATCGACGGGTCCACCTGGTGCATGGCCTTGCCCGCCTCGGCGGCGAGCCGGCCGTACTCGACGGCCGTCTTGTGGCCGGT
The DNA here is from genome assembly GCF_040680895.1 of Streptomyces sp. NPDC051940. Taxonomy (NCBI): domain Bacteria; kingdom Bacillati; phylum Actinomycetota; class Actinomycetes; order Kitasatosporales; family Streptomycetaceae; genus Streptomyces; species Streptomyces sp. NPDC051940. Next base: position 42,334 of record NZ_JBFAXR010000057.1, read on the forward strand.
CTGCCAGGGGCCGTCCATCTCGTTGCCGAGGCACCACAGCTTCACGGCGTGCGGCTCCGCCACGCCGTGCTTGATCCGCAGGTCCGACCAGGCGGTGCCGCCCGGGTGGTTGCAGTACTCGACGAGGGCGCGGGCGGCGTCGATGCCCCGGGTGCCGAGGTTGACGGCCATCATCGGCTCGAGGTCCAGGCCCCTGGCCCAGGTCAGGAACTCGTTGGTGCCGACGTGGTTCGTCTCGACGGACCGCCAGGCGAGGTCGAGCCGGCGCGGGCGGTCGGCGACGGGCCCGACGCCGTCCTCCCAGTGGTAGCCGGAGACGAAGTTGCCGCCGGGGTAGCGGACGAGCGGGGTGCCGAGCTCGCGGACGAGTTCGGCGACGTCGCCGCGGAAGCCGGCGGCGTCGGCGGTGGGGTGGGCCGGGTCGTAGATGCCGGTGTAGACGCAGCGGCCCATGTGCTCGACGAAGGTTCCGTACAGACGCGGGTCCACCTCACCGATCACGAAGTCCGGGTCGACGGTGAACCTGGCGGTGTGCGGCATGTGCTGGCCTTTCTGTTGTGCTGGTCGCGTGTGTGCCGAGGGGTCCTTCCGGGCTACTTCAACCCTGCCCCCGCGATCCCCTCCACGATCCGCCGCTGGAACAGGGCGAACACCGCGATCAGCGGCAGCGCGCCGAGCACGCAGGACGCCATCAGCTGCGCGTACGGCACCCCGAACGCGTCCTGTACGGAGTTCAGTCCGACCGGCAGCGTCATCATCTCCGGGTCGGTGACGACCAGCAGCGGCCACAGGAAGTTGTTCCACACCCCGACGAAGACGAAGATCGTCACGGCCGAGATCACCGGCCGGGACACGGGCATCACGATCTGCCAGTACGTCCGCAGCCAGCCGGCGCCGTCCGCCCGTGCGGCGTCGAGGAGTTCGCGGGGCAGGGCGTCGAAGAACTGCTTGAAGACGAAGACGGCGACGACGTTCGGGACCTGCGGGAGTACGACGCCCCAGTACGTGTTGAGCAGCCCCGCCTCCTGCAGCGTGAGGAACTGCGGGATCATCAGCACCTGCCCCGGGATCATGATCCCCGCGAGCAGCAGCAGGAAGGCCGACCGCCGCCCCCGGAACCGGGTCTGCGAGAGCGCGAACGCCGCGAGGGACGCCGCGAACACCGTGAGGACCGTCGTCAGCGTCGAGGTGATGAAGCTGTTGGCGTACCAGTAGGGCAGCTTGCCCTTGTCGAAGATGTCGTCGTACGCCGCGAGGGTCGGGTCCGAGGTGAACCACGCGCCCGGGTCGGTGACGACCTCCTGCACCGGGCGCAGCGACGTCGCCAGCGCCCACAGCAGCGGGACCAGCCAGACCAGGGCGAGGGCGAGCAGCGCGCCGAGGGTGATCCGGTTGAACAGCTTCTCGGAGTCGCGGACCCGGCCGGCGGCGGCCTGCCCGGCGCGGACGGGAGCCGCGGTGAACGGCGCGGCGGCCTCGGTGACGGTCATGTCAGCGCTCCTTCTCGGTGCGGCGGACCAGGGCGAACCAGACGAGGGAGACCAGCAGGATCACGACGAACAGCAGGAAGGACACCGTGGAGGCGTAGCCGATGCGGCCCTCCGTGAAGCCGGTGTCGTAGATCAGCTGGAGCGACGGGCGGGACGCGCCGTCGGGGCCGCCGCCGGTCATCATGTAGATCTGGTCGAAGACCTTGAGCGAGGCGATCACCTGCAGCACCGCGACCAGGGTGGTGGTGCGCCCCAGCATCGGCAGGATGATGTGCCGGATGCGCTGCCAGGGGCCGGCGCCGTCGATGGCGGACGCCTCGTGCACGTCGCGCGGGATGTCCTGCAGCGCGGCCAGGTACAGCACGAAGTTGAAGCCGATGGTCCACCAGACGGTGGCCGCCGCGATGGAGACCAGCGTCCAGTCGGGGTCGCCGAGCCACGACGGCGGGGTGTCGACGCCGAAGAGCTTCACCACGTCCTGGGCGAGGCCGACCTGGTCGGCGTAGATGTACATGAAGAGCAGCGAGACCACCGCGGACGGCACCACGAACGGCGCGAAGAACGCGAAGCGGATGAACCAGCGGCCGCGCACGAACCGGTCGGCGAGGACGGCTAGCGCGAGCGCCAGCACGACCAGCGGGACGGTCGTCAGCACGGTGAACCACAGCGTGTGCTTGAGCGTGCGCCAGAACTCGGCGTCGGAGAGGGCGTCGGCGTAGTTGGAGAAGCCCGCCCAGTCGCCCAGCCCGCCGGTGAGGAGGGAGGAGTCGAAGAAGCCGGCGACGAAGGTGTAGATCACCGGTCCGGCCAGGAAGACGACGTAGAAGAGGGCGAACGGCGCGATCATCGCGGGGCCCGCGAGGCCGCCCTCGCGGCGGGTGGGGCGCGGCCGGCCGGTACGGCGGGGCGCGGTGGTCGGGGGTGGGGCTGCGGTGGTGGTGAGGCTGGCCACGGGGAGACCTTTCGTCCGGAGGTCGGCGCGGGGGGATACGGGGGATGCGTGCGGCGCGAGGGCCGCGGGGCGTCGGTTCGAGGGGGCTCACACCGGCGACGGCGTGCTCGCCTGCTTGCGGAGGCGGCTGCGCATGGCCTCCGCGCCCGCGCGCGGGCTGCGCGCGCCGGTGAACACCGAGGTGACCGCGTCGCCCACCTGGATCTGCAGGGTGCTGCCCGCACCGCCGTACCAGGCGACCGGGTCGTAGACGGCGCCCTTCGCCGCCTCGGCGTAGTGCGACTGGGGGTTGAGCTCGCGGTACGCCGCGGTCTGCTGCGTCGGCAGCCAGGCCGGTACGTGGCCGCCCTCCGCCCACAGCTGGCTGGAGCCGAGCATCGAGTGGACGAACTCCAGGGAGAGGTCGAGCCGTTGCGCTCCCTCGGACGGGGCCGTCGGCAGGACGAGCGCGTGGCTGTCGGCGAAGCAGGCGTACGGGGCGTCGGAGAAGATCCGCGGCAGCGGCCGCATATCGAACTTGATCTTCGAGTCCTGTACGGCGATCACCTGCCACACGCCGTCCATCAGGAAGCCCGCCTTGCCGGTGGTCAGCAGGGTGATGGCGCCGGGGCCGTCGACGCCGGTCGGGATCACCTTGTCCTCGAGCGTGAGGCGCCGGATGTACGCGAGGGCCTCCTCGGCGGCGGCGAGGTCGAGGGTGACCTTCGTGCCCTGGTCGGTGACCAGCGGGGTGCGGGTGAGCTGGTGGTAGAAGGAGAGGAAGAGGCGGTACTGCGTGGACGCGTCCTTGATGGAGGCGACGGACCCGCCCCACTCGCCGGTGGCCTCCTTCGCGGCCTTCAGCGCGTCGGCGAACTTGTCGGGGCCGTCGAGGTCGGCCAGTTGCCCGGAGCTGTCGAGGAGTCCGGCCTTGCGTGCCACGTCCGTGTGGAAGTAGAGCACGAAGGGGTGCGTGTCCAGCGGGATCGCGTAGAGCTTGTCGTCGCGGTGGGCCTTCTGCCAGGCGTTGGGATCGAAGTCGCGCTCGGGCATGCCGGCGCTCTCCAGGGCCGCGGGGTCCAACTCGCTGAGCAGGCCCGCCTCGGCGAGCGTGGGGACCTTCGACAGATGGGCGACGGCCACCTGCGGCGGGCGGCCGCCGAGCGTGGCGAGGGTGAGCTTGGTGTAGTACGGGCCGCCCCACGCGAACGTGGCGGACTTCAGCGTCGTGTCGCCGTGCCGCTTGCGGTACTCCTCCTGCATCGCGACCATCCGGATGCCGTCGCCGCCCGTGAACGGGTTCCAGAAGTTCAGCCGCCGCGGCTCGGGGGCGGCGCCGGTGAAGCCCTGGGCGATGGTGTTGCCGCAGCCGGCGAGGGCGAGGGAGCCGGCACCCGCCGCGCCGAGGGCCGCGGCGCCGCGCAGCAGCGAGCGGCGCGACAGGGCGCGAGGGGTGGGTGAGGGGGCGTGCGGAGTGCCGTTCCGCATGGGCGGCCGTCCCTTCTTGCAACGTTGCAAACAGTGGGCGGTCGGATCACGCCAGGGCGCGTCCGTGGGTTTTGCAACGTTGTAGCGCGCGGGACGTGCAGCGTCAACAGACGTGACAGGAAAGGCTGTACGGGAGTGGGTGGCCGTAATCCGCCGCCCCCTCAGCCGCCCGCTCCCGGGAGGGCGGGCCTCCCCTCAGCCGCCGCCCGTGCTCTCCCGTACGACCAGCCGGTGCGGCGTGCGGATCTCCAGCGGGCCGTGCCCGGCGTCCGACTCGATCCGCTCCACCAGCTGTTCCACCGCGTACCGCGCGATCAGCGCCTTGTCCGGGGCGACGGTGGTGAGCGTGGGAGTGCTGTAGCGGCCGTCCTCGATATCGTCGAAGCCGGCGATCGCGATGTCCTCGGGCACCCGCAGGCCGCGCGAGAGCGCCACCCGCAACGCCCCCAGGGCCAGCAGGTCGTTGAAGCAGAACACCGCGTCCGGCGGGTCGGGCCGGCCGAGCAGCTCGGCCATGGCGGCGGCCCCGTCGCTGCGGTGGTACCTCTCGGCGGCCAGCACCAGCGACTCGTCGGCCCCGACGCCCGCGTCCCGCAGCGCGGTGCGGTAGCCGAGCGCGCGCAGCGAGGCGGTGCCCGTGGAGTCGGCGGGCTGTACGCCGATCGCCGCGATACGGCGGCGGCCGAGGTCCAGCAGATGGCCGGTCACCTCGCGGGCGGCGGCGACGTTGTCGATGGCCACATGGTCGGCGCCCGACCCGAAGAGCTTCTCGCCGAGCAGCAGCAGCGGCAGCCCGCTGCGGCGTTCGCCCAGGTCGTCGGCCGTCAGCGCGAGCGGACTGACGATCACCCCGTCGAAGCTGAGCGCGTGCGCGTGCACAGCGATCAGCTCGCGTTCGCGGCGGGCGTCGCCGTCGGTCTGGTCGATCAGGACGGTGTAACCGCGCGTCTGGGCCTCGGCGATGATGAGCCGCGCTATCTCGGCGAAGTACGGCACGTCCAGCTCGGGCACCACCAGCCCGATGATCCGCGACCGCCCCTGCTTGAGATGCCGGGCCAGCAGATTCGGCCGGTACCCCAGCAGATCGATGGACGCCTGCACCCGCGCCCGCGTGCCGTCGGCGACGGCGGCGTACCCGTTGACGACGTTCGACACGGTACGCACGGACACCCCGGCATGCCGGGCGACGTCACGGAGCGTGGGCGCGGCCACGGGCGTCTCCCCTCGTCCTGGTCGGGTCGGGCAGCCGCCGCGCACCACGGCTGTGGGTGGCGTTCATGCGCAACGGCTGCGTACGCAAGAGGAGTCTAGACGCTGCAACGATGCAGGTCACCGGACTTCCGCCGGGGAACCTCCGACGTATCAGCCCTTGCGGGCCAGGAGTTGCGCCTGCCGCGTCTTCTCCTGTCCGGCCGGCTCGCGGACCATCCGCGCGTCCACCGTGAAGCCGCTGCGGCGCAGCAGGTCCGTCATCCCGTCCGGGGACAGCCGGTGGAAGTCCAGCGATACGTCGTAACCCCACGGGTCCGTGACGCGTGAGGGCTCCGAGCCGATCTGGAAGCCCAGGAGGAGCTGGCCGCCCGGGCGCAGGACGCGGTGGAACTCCGCCAGCACGCCGGGGTGGGCGGACGGCGGGACGTGGATGAGGGTGTACCAGGACAGGAGCCCGGCCAGGCTGCCGTCGGCGTGCGGCAGCGCGGTCATCGAGGCCTCGTCGAAGCGCAGCGCCGGGAACGTCGACCGCGCCAGCTCCACCATCGACACGGACAGGTCGATCCCGGACACCTCCACCCCGCGTGCGTGCAGGTACGCCGAGACCCGCCCCGGCCCGCTGCCCACGTCCAGCACCGGCCCGCCGCCGTCCTCGCACACCCGGCCGGCGAAGGCGTCGAGCATCGCGCGGTCGAGGGGCTGGTCGTCCAGCACCGTCTTGAACATCTCGGCGTAGTCGGTGGCGATGGCGTTGTAGAACGTACGGGCGTCGTCGAGGAACGCGGGCTCTGTCATGAGGGTGGAGCGTAGTGGCTGGGTCTGTCAGAGACCGGTATGGGACAGCAGGTGTTCGATCTCCGCGCCGCTCAGCGCGGGGTCGGCGCCGGCCGCCTCGGCCACGCGTGCGTCGTCGTCCCCGAGGAGGGCGTGGCGGGCCTGCCGGGACAGCCGCGGGTGCGCGGCCACGGCGCGGCGGACCCGGGGGTCGGGATCCGCGGCCAGTCGGTCGGCGAGGGGCGTCGGCAGGCCGGGGTCGCGCGGGGCGAGGGTGCGGATGCGCGGATCGGGGTCGGTGGCGAAACGGCGCAGGTACGCACCGGGGAAGTCGAAGTCGTCCGCCGGCCGCCCGCGGACCTTGGAGCGTGCCGGGTGCCTGCGCTCGACGCGTTCCACGACGTCCGGGTCCGGAGCGGGCGCGCGCCGGGCCATCGTCCAGCGGACCAGGAAGTCGTCGTCGTCCAGCAGCCGTTCGACCGCCGCGGGCGGCAGCTCGGCGGAGGCGGCGAGGGAGCGGCGTACACCCGCACACGGCGAACCGAGGTGCGCGAGGGGGTCCGCGACCGCCCAGGGGTACGTGAGGCCGTCCAGATGGCCGACGGCCATCAGGCACCACATGTCGTCCTCCGCGCAGTCGAAGACGTTCGGCCGGGCCCGGGCCGCTCCCTCGCTGATGCCGGCGTAGAGGGCCTCCCGCAGGGCCGCCGGCGTGTCCCCGCGGGCGAACACCTCGGCCCGCACCACCGCGTGCGGGTCCCCGGCCAGCACGTCGCGCAGCCGGGACGGCAGCCGCGGATGGGACGCGAGCGCCTCGCGCACCTCGGGGTCGGGGTCGGTGACCAGCCGGCCGGCCGTCTCGGGCGTGAGATCGAGATGCGGTACGACACCCGCCCGCGTTCCCTCGTCGGCCAGCAGCGCGGGGTGCAGGTCGGCCGGCGGAACCGGGTGCGGCAGCTTGCGGAAGTAGCGCGCGCAGGCGCCCGCGCGTACCTCCGGCTCGGGGTCGGTGAGCAGCCGCCGGCGTATCTCCTCCGGGGCGTCCGTCCACCACTGGCCCAGGGTGGCGCGCACCGCGGGCGCGGGGTCGTCGGCGAGACGGGCGCGCAGGCGCGGCGGAAGCGCGGAGTTCGCGGCGAGGCTCTCCCGTACGCGGGGATCGGCGTCGGCCACGAGCAGGTCGAACACCTCGGCGGCGTACCCGCGCCGGGCGAGCGCGCCGCGCGCCGAGGCGTCCGGGTGGTGGGCGAGGCGCTGCACGGTCGCGGCGGGCAGGTCGTCGTTGCAGGCCAGCTCCAGCGGACCGAAGCCCCCTCCCTCGATCACCGACTCGGCCAGCTCGGCCGTGAGTCCGCCGCGGTGCCGGGCGGCCGCCTCGCGGGCTGCGGGGTTCGCCAGCAGGCGGGGCAACAGCTCGGCCGGCAGGGCCGGGTTGACGGCGAGCCCTTTGAGGACGGCGTCGGGCTGTGCGGGCGGGGGCATGACCGGAATCGTAGGCGGTCACGGCCCGGCCGGCCGCAATCCGTTTGATCACCGACCACCCCACCGGCTACCGTCCCCCGTATGACGAGCCCGGAGTCGGACAGAGCCAGGCCGCCGGTCGCCCGGCGGCGATAGCGGTCTGAGCGGGGACCCGTCCCTCCGCGGGCCGAGCCTCCCCCGGCGCGACCGGACGCGCGTTCCGTCCGGCGATGCATCTCCCTCTCCATCCCGCACGGGACACCCCTGTCCGTATCCCGTCGGCTCTGGAGTCCGTCCGTGCCCGTCTTCGTCTACGTCCTCGGCCTTGCCGTCTTCGCCCAGGGGACGTCCGAGTTCATGCTGTCCGGCCTGGTCCCGGGCATCGCCCGCGATCTGTCCGTCTCGATGGCGTCCGCCGCCTCCCTCACGTCCGCCTACGCCGTCGGCATGATCGTCGGCGCCCCGCTGATGGCGGCCCTGGCCGCCCGCCTGCCCCGCCGCCGGGCGCTCGCCGGCTTCCTCGCCGCGTTCGTCGCCGTCCATGTGGTCGGCGCCGTCACCGGCGACTTCGCCGTGCTGTTCACCACCCGCGTCCTCGCCGCCGTCGCCAACGCCGGTTTCCTCGCCGTCGCCATGTCCGTGGCGGTCTCCCTGGCCGCCCCCGGGAGGCAGGCGCGGGCGACCTCCGTGCTGCTCGCCGGGGTGACCCTGTCCTGCGTGGCCGGGGTGCCCGGCGGGGCCCTGCTCGGCGAGTGGTCGGGGTGGCGGGCCGCGTTCTGGGCGGTGGCGGCCCTGTGTCTGCCTGCGCTGGCGCTGGTCTTCCGCTCGGCACCCGCCGACTCCGCGGCACGGACCCGCGTATCGGTCCGCCAGGAGGCCGGGGTCCTCAGAGCCCGCCCGGTCCGCCGGGCGCTGGTCCTCGCCGCCGCCGTGAACGGCGCCACGTTCGCCACCTTCGGCTTCCTCGCGGTCATCGCCACGGAGGTCACCGGTATGCCGGACGGCGCCGTCCCCGCGCTTCTGGCCGCCTTCGGCATCGGCGCCTTCACCGGCGTCACGGTCGCGGGCCGTACGGGCGACGGCGGGCTGCCGGCCGTCTTCACGGCCGCCCTGTGCGCCCTCCCGTTCGGCTGGGCGGCGCTGGCGGCCACGGCCGGCAGCACCGCCGCGCTGTTCGCCGCAGCGACCGTGCTCGGCGCGCTGTCGTTCGGCGTCGGATCGGCGCTCGTCGCGCGCGTGATGCACACGGCGTCCGCCGCCCCGGCGCTCGGCGGCTCGTTCGCGACCGTCGCGCTGAACGCGGGCGCGTTCCTGGGCCCGCTGCTGGCGGGGGCCGCCACGGAGGCGACCGGCGACTACCGCGACGCCGCCTGGGTCAGCGCCGCGCTGGCCGCCGCGGCGGCCGTCTCCCTGCGCACGCGCACCCGGGGCGACACGCGCGCCCAAGGCCAATAGGCGTCACCGCATCCCGAAGAGGAACCGCGTCACCGCCGTCCGCCGCACGACGAGTTCGTACGCCGCGAACGTCACCGCGAAGGACACGGCCACGATGACGGCGTACTCCACCGCCATCGGCGCCCGCCACCCCACCACGAAGTACGCCGCGGCCACCACCACCGGCTGGCCTTGGGATGCGGGGCGTACCCCTGTCTCAGCACGGCACCGGTCTCGGCGTCGCAGACGACTATGTGCGTGCTCTCGGTCGAGCTGTCCAGAC
>NZ_JBFAXR010000058.1:0-51134 GCF_040680895.1 Streptomyces sp. NPDC051940
GTCGACCTGGGCTGGCAGAACAAGGGTCCGGCGTGGGTCGGCTACATCCGGTCGGGCGAGAGCGTCGCCCAGTTCGAGTTCCGGGTTCCGCCCAGGCGGGGGCGGGCGGGGCGGCGGGGGTGCCCCAGGGCTGGGTGGGGGCGGTGGGCGGCGGGCCGAAGCCGCCGGCGGGAGCGGGCGCCGGGGGTGCCTGCGGAGCGGGGGCGGGGGGTGCCATGGGGGCGGGGGGTGCCTGCGGGGCGGGCGCGGCGGCCGGCTCCTCGACCGACACCCCGAAGTCGGTGGCGATGCCCGCCAGCCCGTTGGCGTACCCCTGGCCGACGGCGCGCACCTTCCACGCCCCGGCGCGCCGGTAGATCTCCACGACGACCAGCGCCGTCTCCGTCGTCAGCCGCGGCGGCGTGAACGTCGCGAGGACCGCGCCCGAGGCGGCGTCCCGGACGGTCGCCGTCGGCTCCACGCCGGAGAACGTGCCCGAGTCCAGGCTCGCCGTGACCACGATCCGCTCGATGCCCGCGGGGACGGCGCCGGTGTCCACGGTGATCGTGTCGGCGGCCCCCGAGGAGCTGTGGGTCACGCCCGGACCGGACGGCTGGTTGTAGAAGATGAAGTCGTCGTCCGAGCGCACCTTGCCCGCCTCACTGAGCAGCAGCCCCGATACGTCGAGCCGGGACGGCGCCGTCACGTCGACGGCCACCCGCGGGGCACTCAGCGGAAGATTCGAGCCAGGGGTCATCACAGTCATGCCCCCGCTAACGAACGACCTCGCTTTGCGGTTCCTTTGCCGGCGCATTCGGCGTAGGCACGGGGCCGGAGGTCCGGGGGCGGGCCGTCAGTGGGGCCAGAGCGGCGGGCTGCCGAGCCATGGACCGCCCATCAGGGCGTGGTCCGGGTTGGCCGGATCCAGCGGACCGTGCTCGGCCAGGAGCTTCTCCGCGAACCGCTCCGAATCGTCCCGGGGCTCGTACCCCAACGCCCGGGCGGGCGCCAGGTCCCACCACAGCCGGGTGTTGGCGGAGCTGCCGTACACCACCGTGTGGCCGACGCCGGGGGCCGTGAGCGCCGCGTCGAACAGCCGTGCGCAGTCCTCGGGGCTCAGCCAGATCGACAGCATCCGCACCGTCGTCGGCTCCGGGAAGCACGACCCGATCCGCACGGACACCGTCTCGATGCCGTGCTTGTCCCAGTACAGCTGCGCCAGGTCCTCGCCGAAGCACTTCGACAGCCCGTAGTACGTGTCCGGCCGGTGCGGCGCCGAAGCCGCGAGCAGCGCCCCCGCCGACGGCACCGGCGTCGCCCCCACCGCGTGGTTGCTGGACGCGAAGACGACCCGGCGCACGCCCTCGGCGCGCGCGGCCTCGTACAGGGCGTGCGTACCGGCGATGTTGGCGTGCAGGATCTGCTCGAAGGACGCCTCCAGCGAGATCCCCGCGAGGTGGACCACCGCGTCCACGCCCCGCATGGCCGCGCGCAGCGCCGCGGCGTCGTTCAGGTCGGCGACGACCGCGTCCGGCTCGCCCTCGACCGCGACGAGGTCCATGAGCCTCAGGTCGTAGCCGTACGCCGGAAGCAGCCCGCGCATCAGGGTGCCGACGCCGCCGGCCGCTCCGGTGAGGAGGATCGTCCGCCGGGGCCCGGCCGGGACTTCCGCCATGTCCTGTCTCCCATCCTGAACCTCGTTCATAAGCATGGGAAAGCTAGGCAGCGCTCCCACCCTCAGTCAACAAGGCGCCCCAGGAGGGCCGCAGATGAGCCGTGGGTCGTCGCCCGCGCCACCCGCGTCCCCCTTGACCGTCCCGATCGCGCTGGCCTAGCGTGACCGTTCAGAAATGTAGACGGTAGTCAGGCTCGTGTACAGGTAGGGGACCCCATGACGTCAGCCCGGCTCGCGCAGCGCCTGCACGGCCTGCTCTTCTTCCCCGTCACGGCCTACGGACCGGACGGCTCCCTGAACCTGGACGCCTACCGGCGCCATGTGCGGGGCGGCGTCGACGCGGGGGCCGGAGCGGTCTTCGCCTGCTGCGGGACGGGCGAGTTCCACGCGCTGACCCCCGAGGAGTTCAGCCGCTGCGTCGAGGCCGCCGTCGAGGAGGCCGCGGGCCGCGTCCCCGTCGTGGCGGGCGCCGGCTACGGCACCGCGCTGGCCCGGGAGTTCGCGCGGCGGGCGCGGGACGCCGGGGCGGACGGGCTGCTGGCGATGCCGCCGTACCTCGTCGTCCCCGACCAGGCCGGGCTGATCCGCCACTACACGGAACTGGCCGCCGCCACCGACCTCGACGTCATCGTCTACCAGCGCGACAACGCGGTGTTCACGCCGGCCACCGTCGCCGAACTGGCCGCCCACCCGAGGATCATCGGGCTGAAGGACGGCCTCGGCGACCTGGACCTGATGCAGCGCATCATCAGCAAGGTCCGCGGCACGCCGGCGGGCGAGGGCTTCCTCTACTTCAACGGGCTGCCCACCGCGGAGCTCACGGGTCTGGCGTACCGCGGCATCGGCGTCACCCTCTACTCCTCCGCCGTCTTCGCCTTCGCCCCCGACATCGCCCTCGCGTTCCACTCCGCGCTCCTCGGCGGGGACGACGACACCGTCAACCGGCTCCTCGACGGCTTCTACCGCCCGCTGGTCGAACTGCGCGGCCTGGGCCGCGGGTACGCGGTGTCGCTCGTCAAGGCCGGCGTACGGCTCGGCGGCCTGGACGTGGGGCCGGTACGGCCTCCGTTCAGCGAGCCGGAGGAGCAGCATGTGAAGATGCTGGCGGAGCTGATCGAACGCGGACGTGTCCTACTGGCCGGCAACTGACCTACCGGGGAGCCCTGGTGAACGCTGTGAAAGCCTCCGCCTTCCTCTACCCCTGGGACGTCGTCGGCGACCCGCGCGCCGCCGAGCGGGTCGCGTCGCTGGGCGTGCGGCAGGTGACGCTGGCGTCGGCGTACCACTCGACCCGCGCCCTCACCCCCCGCCACCCCCGGCACCGGATCGTCACCGCCCGGCACGCGGCGGTGCTCTACCCGCCCGGCCCGCGGTGGAAGGACCGCGCCCTCGCCCCGTACCGCCAGGACTGGGTGGCGGGTGACGATCCCTTCGGCGAGGCGGCCGGGGCGCTGGTAGACGCGGGGCTGGAGGTCCACTCGTGGGTCGTACTGGCCCACAACTCCCGGCTGGGGGACGAGCATCCGGCGACCTCCGTGGTGAACGCCTACGGCGACCGCTATCCGTGGGCGCCGTGCGTCGCCCGCCCGGAGATCCGGGAGTACCTCTCCGACCTGGCGGCGGAGGCGGCCGTCCGGCCCGGCACCCGGGGCACGGAGCTGGAGTCGCTCGGCTGGTACGGGCTGGCGCATCTGCACGCCCACGACAAGATCGCGGGGGTGGGGCTGGGCGGCGCGGCCCAGTACCTGATGTCGCTGTGCTTCTGCGAGGCGTGCCGTGCGGGTTACGCGGACGAGGGGCTCGATCCGGCGGCGCTCGGGGAGGCCGTACGCGGGGCGCTGGACCCGGTGTTCGCGGGGCGGCCCGTGCCGCCCGGGGACGAGTGGGCGGGCGTGGAGCGGCTGCTCGGCGCCGAACGGGCCGCCGCCACGCTGCGCTTCCGTACCCGTGTCGCCCGCGAGCTGCAGGAGGCGTGCATCGACGCGGTGCGGGTCGCGGCGGACCCCGGCTTCCAGGTGCTGCTGCACGCCGATCCCGCCGCGCACCGCTGCGGGGCGAACGCCGGGGTGGATCCGGCGCACATCCTCGGGGAGGCCGACGGCCTCGTCCTGCCCTGCACGGGCGACGACCCGGCGCGCGAGGCGGTGCTCGCCCCGTGCGCGGCGCACCGCCGGCCCGACTCGGTGCTCGCCGCCAACTTCGCCGTCGTGTCCGGGATGGGCGGGCGGCCGGCCACGCTGGCCGCGGACATGGCACACGCGGCGTCGCTGGGGGCGACCGAGGTGCGGCTGTACCACGCGGGGCTGGCGTCGGACGCCGATCTGGCGCTGGTACGGCGGGCGCTGACGGGATAGCGGGCGCCGCGACCGCGGGGCGGCGGGGCCGCCGGGCGGCGCTGCGTGTACGTTGTGCGCCAAGCACGACGTAGGGAGTGCCATGCGCGTCTTGGCGATCGTGGGTGCTGTCGCGGTGATCGGCGGCTTCGTGATGAACGGGTTCGCGCAGGGCTGGGTGGACCGGGGCTGCGAACGCGGCCAGGCGTTCGCGCTGGTGCTGACGCACGGGCGGGCCGACAGCTTCCAGGGGTGCCGGGAGACGTCGGATGGGCCGGAGTTCACGGACAGCTGGCCGTACTGAGGGCTTGTCTTCCCGGATTGAGGGCTTCTCTTCTCGGATTGAGGGCTTCTCTTCCCGGATTGAGGGCTTCTTCCCGGCTGAGCGGCGCGCGTTCCCGCGGTATACGGCCGCCTCGGCCGCGGCTGCCCCTGCTTGCCGTACGCCCTGCGTGGTCACCCCGGGTGCGCGGGCGCCGCGCGTGACCTTCCGTGCGCTCGATTCGTAACACGACGAAAACCTGAAACGGCCTCCCAGCGGGCACAATCCGCCGTGCACCCCTGTCCCCACATCTGTCTCAGGAGCCACGCATGGCGAGAGATGTCGTCGACAAGGCGGAGAGCGGCCCCGGGCCTGCCTCGCCGATCGACCGCTACTTCCGGATCCGCGAACGCGGTTCCACCGTCGGACGCGAAGTGCGCGGCGGCTTCGCGACGTTCTTCACCATGGCCTACATCCTGGTGCTGAACCCGATCATCCTGGCCGGCGCCGAGGACAAGTACGGCCATCATCTGGACTTCGCCCAGATCGTCACGGTGACGGCCCTGGTCGCCGCCGTGATGACCGCGCTGATGGGCCTCGGCGGCAATCTGCCGCTCGCGATCGCGGCGGGGCTCGGGCTCAACGCCGTGGTGGCGTACCAGATAGCCCCACAGATGAGCTGGCCCGACGCGATGGGGCTGGTGGTGCTGGAGGGGCTGCTGATCTGCCTGCTGGTGGCAACGGGGCTGCGCGAGGCGGTGATGCACGCGATCCCCAACTCCCTGAAGCAGGCCATCAGCGTCGGCATCGGCATGTTCATCGCGCTCATCGGCTTCGTCGACGCGGGCTTCGTCACCCGGATCCCCGGCGCGACCGGGTCCGTGCCGGTGCAGCTGGGTGCGTCGGGGCGGCTCAGCGGCTGGCCGGTGCTGGTCTTCTGCCTCGGCGTGCTGCTCACGCTGGTGCTGCTGGCGCGGAAGGTCAAGGGCGCGATCCTCATCAGCATCGCCGCCATGACGCTGCTGGCGATCCTCATCAACGAGATCGCCGACATCAAGGACGCGGCCTGGGGGCTGACCGTCCCGGCCTGGCCCGACGACCTGGTCTCCAGCCCGGACTTCGGACTGGTCGGCGACTTCAGCCTGTTCGGGGCCTTCGACGAGATCGGCGCGGTGACGCTGGTCCTGATCGTCTTCACGCTGATCCTCTCCGACTTCTTCGACACCATGGGCACGGTCGTCGGCGTGAGCAACGAGGCCGGGCTGCTGGACGAGGAGGGCCGCGTGCCGAACATCGGCCGGGTGCTGATGATCGACGGCGTGGCGGCGGTGGCCGGCGGCGCGGCGTCGGCGTCCTCCAACACCAGCTACATCGAGTCCGCGGCCGGCGTGGGCGAGGGTGCCCGGACGGGGCTCGCGAGCGTGGTCACGGGCGCGTTGTTCGCGGGGGCGCTGTTCCTGGCGCCGCTGGCGCTGGTCGTGCCGGCGCAGGCGGCGGCGCCCGCGCTGATCGCGGTGGGCTTCCTGCTGATGACGCAGGTCCGGCACATCGACTGGACGGACTACACCATCGCGGTGCCGGCGTTCCTGACCATCGCGGTGATGCCGTTCACGTACTCGATCACCAACGGCATCGGGGCGGGCTTCATCGCGTTCGTGGTGCTGAAGGCCGCGCTGGGGCGGGTGCGTGAGGTGCACTGGCTGGTGTGGGGGGCGGCGGCGCTGTTCGCCGTGTACTTCGCGATCGATCCGCTGGAGCAGCTGCTCGGCGTGGGCTGAGCGCTTTCGCGCACTGGGCACCGGCTCCTTTCGGTAGCGGGCCGGTGTCCAGGGGCGGGCTGGTGGCCTGGCGGCGCTGGTGCCTTGGGCGGGTCGGTGGCCAGTGATGCGGCGGCTCACCGGAGTTATCCACAGGGGGACGCGGCGTGTCGGTCGCTGCGCCTACGCTCTGCGGCATGACCACGGACGTGACCACTCTCGAACTGCGGCGGCATCAGCGCGAGGCGCTGCTGCGGCTCGAGGAGTGCTGGGCCGCCGGGCGGCGGCGCGCCTGGGTGGTGCTGCCCCCGGGCACGGGCAAGACGCTGACCGGACTGGAGGCGGCCCGGCGGCTCGGGCGGCCCGTGGTCGTCTTCGGGCCCAACACGGCGATCCAGGGCCAGTGGATACGGGAGTGGGCGCGGCTGTCGGACACGCCGGCCGGTACGGACCGGGCGCTCGGCCACCGGGTGACGGTGCTGACGTACCAGGCGCTGGCCAGCTTCGACCCGGACGCGGAGGTGGACGAGGACGGCGCCGAGGCGGGCACCCATCTGGCGCGGCTGCGGACCGGGGGCAGGGAGCTGGTGGCGGCCCTGCGCGGGCTGGGTCCGTTCACGCTGCTGCTGGACGAGTGCCACCATCTGCTGGACACCTGGGGGGAGTTGGTGGCCGAGCTGCTGCGGGAGCTGCCGGACGCGACGGTGATAGGGCTGACGGCGACGCCGCCGGACCGGCTCACCGCCGCAGAGGCGGAGCTGGTGGCCGAGCTGTTCGGGCCCGCGGTGCACGGTCCGTCGATCCCGGCCGTGGTGCGCGAGGGGCAGCTGGCGCCGTTCGCGGAGCTGGTGTGGCTGACGGAGCCGACGGCCCACGAGTCGCAGTGGCTGGCGGCCGAGGCGGAGCGGTTCGCCGAGCTGACGACGGACCTGCTCGATCCGGGCTTCGCCGAGACGCCGTTCCTGGGCTGGCTGGACGAGCGCATCGTGGCCCGGCGCCGCGCGGGCGACCCGGACGCGGCGGCCGTGCCCTGGCACCGCTTCGAGCGCGAGCACCCGGGCCTCGCGGGCGCGGCCCTGCGGTTCCACCACGCGGGTCTGCTGGCCCTGCCCGAGGGCGCCCGGCTGCGCGAGGAGCACCGGCACCGCCCGTCGGCGGAGGACTGGGTGTGCCTGCTGGACGACTACATACGCCGCTGTCTGCGGCCCGCCGGGCAGACGGCGGCCGTGGAGGCCGTCCGTACGGCGCTGCCCGCCGTCGGCCATACCCTCACCGCGCGCGGCATCCGTGGCGGGCGGTCGCCGGTGGACCGGGTGCTGGCGCGCAGCGCCGCCAAGACGCGGGCGGTGCGGGAGATCCTCGCGGCGGAGAGCGACGCGCTCGGAGAGCGGCTGCGCGCCGTGGTGCTGTGCGACCACGAGCGGGCGACGGCGACGCTGCCCGCCCGGCTGACCGGTGTCCTCGACGAGGAGGCGGGCTCCGCGCGGCTCGTGCTGGGTGAGCTGGCGGCCGACGGGCGGACGGCTCCGCTGGCGCCGATGCTGGTCACCGGGCGCACAGTGGCGGCCGGGCCGGAGACCGCGCGGCTGTTCGCCGAGTTCTGCGCCGGGGAGGGGCGCGAGGTGCGGCTGGTGGAGGCGGGCGGCGGCCTGGTGGAGGTCGCGGGCGACTCCGGCTGGCACAGCAGGCGATGGGTGCCGCTGGTCACGCGGTTCTTCGAGAGCGGCGGGTGCCGGGTGCTGGTCGGCACGCGCGGGATGCTGGGCGAGGGGTGGGACGCGCGTGGGGTGAACGCCCTCGTCGACCTCACCGAGGCGACGACGGCCACGGCCGTGGTGCAGACGCGCGGGCGGGCGCTGCGCACGGATCCGGGCTGGCCCGAGAAGGTCGCCGACAACTGGTCGGTGGTGTGCGTGGCGCCGGGGCATCCGAAGGGGTCCGCCGACTGGGAGCGCTTCGTGCGCAAGCACGAGGGGTACTTCGGGGTCACCGACGCCGGTCTGGTCATGGCCGGGGTGGCGCATGTGCATCCGGGTCTCTCGCCTTACGCGCCGCCCGGGGAGGAGGAGTTCGACGGGCTCAACGCGCTGATGCTGCAGCGGGCGGGCGAGCGGGACCGGGTGCGCGGGCTGTGGCGGGTGGGCGAGCCGTACGAGGACCGGCTGGTGCACACGGTGCGGGTGACGCCCGGTCGGCGCTGGCAGTCCCGTACCGCTCCCCCGGCGGCGGAGCACCGGCCGCCGGCGGTGCTGCCGCGGCGGCGCGGGGTGACTCCGCTGCGGGAGCCGGACCGGCGTGCGGCCCGGTGGTGGGCGCGGGGGCTGGCGATACCGGTGGGCGTGCTGGGGGCCCTCGTGGGCGGTGCGGGCTTCACGGCGCTCGCGGGGGACGGGCCGGCCGCGTTCCTCGTCGCGCTGGTGTGCTGCGCCGGGCCGTACGAGGCCGTCCGCCGCCGTCTCGACGCCTGGCGGTGGCGCCGGATGCGGGCGGCGACCGGTGCCGGGCTGCTCGCCGAGGCGGCCCGCGACGCGGATCTGCCGGCGCTGGCCTGTGCGCTGGCCGACGGGCTGCGGGACGCGGGGCTCAGTCCGTGCGGTGCCGAGGCGGTCGAGGTGGAGCCGGACGGGACGGGCGCGTACCGGATCCATCTGCGCGGCGTCCCGCCCGTGGTCTCGGCGCGCTTCGCCACGGCATTCGACGAGCTGATCTCCCCGCTCGCCGTGCCGCGTTACCTCATACCCCGGTACGTCGTCACGGCGTCGGGACGGGAGGCGGGACTGGCGCTGTACGACCCGGCGCCGCCCGCCAACGCGGTCGTGTACCACGCGATCCCGTCAGTCCTCGGCGAGAACCGCAAGCGCGTCGTCGCCTTCGCGCGGGCCTGGGCGCGGTGGGTCAGTGTGGCTGACCCGCTGTTCACCCGCAGCCCGGAGGGCGCGGGCGTCCTCGCCGCCCAGGCGGGCGCGTCCCCGCTGGACGCCACGACGAGCATGCGGGCGGCCTGGGCGTAACGCCCGCCGGGAGGCTCAGCACTTGCGGCGGGTCGGCGGTCGGCGGTCGGCGGTCGGCGGTCGGCGGTCGGCGGTCGGCGGTCGGCGGGGGCAGCCTCGCGGCACCCCGGCGGGCCGTTGCCTCAGCCCCTGCGGCGGCGGAAGAGACCCCGGCGGGCCTTCGGTTCCCCGCCGGGCGCGGACGCTGACGCGCCCGCGGTGCGGGCGGCCGCGGACGCCTTCGCGGCGGCCAGCATCTCGCCCGCGCGCTCCTCCGCGTCCTCGGGCTCGGACTCGTCGTCCTCCTCGAGCGACGTCAGGATGGTCCGGGCCAGCGACAGGACCGAGTCGTCCAGCCACGGGCACAGCAGCGTCAGCCTGCACAGGGAGCCCATGATCAGGACCGGCCGGGTCTGGTGGGCCTTGGCCGCGTCCAGCATCCGCCGGGCGACCTGGTGGCCGACGTCCTCCCGGGTCTCCGGGTGCGTCCAGGCGGTGGCCACCAGGGCCACCGCCGCGGTCTCGTTGACCCAGTCCTCGGCCCCGTTCAGCAGGTCGAGCAGCACCGCGCGGCGGACGGACCCCGGCCAGGGCTCGTCGGCGCGGTGGTGGGCCAGCGCGAGGCAGGCGTACGTCTGGACCGCCCGCACCCACAGGTCCGGGACCTCGAAGAGCGGGGAGCGCCCGCTCTCGTCGGCGGGCAGGGCCGGCGGGTGGGCCAGGACGCCGAGCAGGTCCGCCAGTGGCAGCCCGCTGAGCCGCACGGCGTGGTCGTAGGCGGCCGGCAGATGCGGCCACCTGGGCCACACCTCCGACCGGAACAGCTCCACCGCCTGCGCCGAGGGCGGCGCGACGGCCGGTACGGCGGTCAGCCCCTCGTACCGCCAGACGTGGTGGCGGACGCGGGGGTCCGTGGCGACGCGCGGATCGGGTTCGCCCGCGGTCTGGAAGTCCACGGCGGCGCGGGGGAAGTTCAGCCGCATCGCGGCGACCGCGCTCGGCGGTTCGAGGGCCGAGACGGTGAACTGGATCTCGTGGTCGCTGGCACCCTCGTAGTCGCCGGAGGCCAGGAACTGGCGCATGCCGTTCACCAGCGCCTCGGTCGCGGAGTCGACCCGGTCCAGCCACGGCTGCCCGTCGCTGCAGTGGGCGAGCACCTTGCCCGCGTAGTCGTGCTCGGGGTGCTCCCGCCAGTGGTCCACCAGCGCCACCAGATGCGCCGCGTCCCCGTCGGCGGCGTACCGCTGCCCGAACAGGGCGGGCGCCGCGAGGGGGTGGTCGGGCTCGGCGGCCAGCGCCCGCTCCAGCCAGGGCAGCCCCTCAGCGGCGCGGCCCATCCGCGCGTACAGCTCGGCCACATCGACGTACAGCGAGAGATCGGAAGGGTCGCGCCGCAGCTCCTCCTCCCAGACCCGCACCGCCTCCTCGTGCCGGTCGGCGGCGCGCAGCGCGTAGCCGAGCATCACGCTCGCCCAGTGGCTGGGCCGGGCCCGCATGCTCTGCTCCGCCCACGCCACCGCGAGGTCCGGATCGCCCATCCGGCGGGCCAGCCCGGAGGCCATGGCGCACAGGTCGCCGTCCCCGGGGTGCCGGGCGACGACCGCGGCGGTCAGCTCGTAGAACGGCCGCAGCGCGGGCCGCAGCTCGTCCGGCACCGGCTCCGGCAGGCTGCTCACCGCCGCGGCGACGGACCGCATCATGGCGTCCGGGCCGATCCGCCCCACGATCGCGGGGTCCGCCGCCCAGGCCGCCGGCGTCCACGGCTGGTCGCACTGCGCCTTGATCACCGCACCGAGCAGGCCCACGGCCTCCTCCCACTCCCCGCACGCGGCGAGCAGGTGCACCCGACAGACCACGGCGCCGATGTACGGCTCGTCCATGGGGAACAGCTCCAGCGCGGCCCGTGCCCCGCCGGCGCGGGTGGCGAGTTCGGCGAGCGCCTCGTGGACCTCGGGCAGCTGCGGGTCGGTGGCCATGGCGTTGCCGAGGTGGTCGGCGGCGTGCGTCAGATCGCCGCCGTCCGCTATCAGCCGGGCCAGGGCGGTCTCGCCCTCCGCCTCCAGCCGCTCCTCGCCGTCCCCGGCACACAGCTCGGCGTCGCCCGCGTGCAGCTCGTCCATGGCCCTGCCCTCCGTCCGGTTCGAACGCGCTCACGCTAGCCGCTCCCTGTGACAGCCCTCGCGACGGGGGCGGGAATGCGGTCACCGTCCGAAGTGCTGGATCATGTGTCCGCTCGATCATCGATCAGGGGGGAAGGCATGACCGCCGTCCACGGCACCGTCGCACCGGGTTTCGAGGCCGTACGGGAGGAGCTGGCCGCCGCGCTCGAGGAGGAGCACGCCGCGACCGGCGCCGCGAGTCCCGTGCAGCTCACGGCGTACGCGGGGGACAGACAGGTCGTCGACCTGTGGTCCGGCGACGGCATGGCCGGCGACTCCCTCCTCCCGGTCTACTCCGTGACCAAGGGCGCCGCCCATCTCGTCACCGCCCTGCTCGTGCAGGAGGGCGTGCTGGACCTGGACGAGCGCGTCGCGCACTACTGGCCCGAGTTCGCCGCCGAGGGCAAGGGCGCCCTCAGCCTGCGCGACCTGCTGGCGCACCGCGCCGGGTCGATCGGCGTCGACGGCGGCTTCACGCCCGAGGAGTACGCCGACGACCGCCGGCTCGCCGAGCGGCTGGCCGCGCACCGCCCGTACTGGCGCCCGGGCTCCGCGCACGGCTACCACGCCACCACCATCGGCGCACTGACCGGCGAGGTCGTACGGCGGACGACCGGGCGGTCGCTGCAGCAGGTGTACGAGGAGCGGATCCGCGCCCCGTACGGCCTCGATCTGTGGCTGGGCCTGCCGGAGAGCCAGGAGCCGCGCGTCCGCGAGACGCTGCCCATGGCGCCCACCGAGCGCCAGCGCCGGCTGCTGGCGAAGCACGCCCCCGGGCCCAGGAGCCTGATGGGCATCGCGTTCGGGGCCGGCCACCCCGAGCGGCCCCTCGACCTCGACACGGTGATGAACGACCGCGCCATGCGCGCGAAGGGTCCCGCCTCGCTCGGTGGCGTCGGCTCGGCCCGCGGGGTCGCCGGACTGTACGCGGCGGCCGTCAGCGGTACGGGCGGCCGGCCCGCGCTGCTGAAGCCGGAGACGCTGGCGGAGTTCGGGCAGATCCACTCCCCCGGCTACGACGTGGTGGTGCGCTCCACGCACAGCTTCGCCCTGGGCTTCGAGTCGACGGCGGACGTCTACCCGTTCCTCGGCGCCGGTTCGATCGGCCACCAGGGCGCGGCGGGCGCGCTGGGGCTGGCGGATCCCGGCAGCGGGCTGGCGTACGGCTATGTGCGGCAGCGGTACGGGTACCCGGGCGGGGCGGCGCCGGAGAACGACCGCCTGCTGCGGGCGGTGCACGCGGCGCTCACGCGCGGGTGACCGCTCGCCCTTGCCCGAGCCCGGCAGCCGCTCACCCCGGCTTGACGAACCCCGCCTCGTAGGCCGCGATCACCGCCTGCGTCCGGTCCCGTACACCCTGCTTGCCGAGCACGGCCGCCACATGGGTCTTCACGGTGGCGGGGCCGACGCCCAGCAGCTCCGCGATCTCCGTGTTGGCCAGCCCCCGCGCCATCAGCCGCAGCACGTCCGCCTCCCGCCCCGTCAGCCGCTTCACCCACGGCGCGGGGTCCGCGGGGCGGGCGTGCCGGGCGGCCAGCGAGCGTACAGCGGCGGGGAAGAGCAGCGACTCGCTGCGGGCGACCAGGCGGACGGCGTCGACGAGTTCGTCGGCGCCCGCCCGCTTCAGCAGGAACCCGCTCGCGCCGGCGCGCAGCGCCTCGTACACATAGCTGTCGTTCTCGAAGGTGGTGACGACGAGGACGCGCGGCGGCGGGTCCATGGACTTCAGGATCCGCTCGGTGGCGCGGATCCCGTCGACCTCCGGCATCCGCACGTCCATCAGCACGACGTCCGGCGCCGTCTCCCGTACGACGGACACCGCCTCCGCGCCCGTGGCGGCCTCGCCGACGACCTCCAGGTCCGGCTCGGCGCCCAGGATCGCCCGCAGCGCGCCGCGTACCATCCGCTCGTCGTCGGCCACGACGATCCGCAGCGGGCTCACAGCGGAAGCTCCACGGCCAGCCGCCACCGGCCCTCGTACGGACCGGACTCGGCGGTGCCGCCCAGCAGCCGGGCACGCTCGCCGATGCCGCGCAGGCCGCGGCCGCCGGAGGCGCGGGGGCTCGGGCGGTTCGGGAGCGGGTTCGTGACGGTGATCCTCAACACGTCCTCCTCTGCTGCGATCCGCAGCGTTACGTCGGCGGGCCCGGCGTGCCTCAGCGCGTTGCCGAGCCCCTCCTGGACCATGCGGTACGCCTCGCGGGCCACCGGTCCGGGCAAGGCGCCGAGGTCGGCGCCCACCTCGGCGTCGACGGCCGCCCCCGCCGCGCGTGTACGGGCGAGCAGCGCGCCGAGGTCCGCGGCGAGCGTCGGGGCGGGGGCGCGGGCCGGGGGTTCGTCGTCGTGGCGCAGCACGCCGAGTACGGCGTCGAGTTCGGCGACCGCGTCGCGGGTCGTCTCCTCGATGGCCTTCAGCGCCTCGCGGGCGAACTCCGGGTCCCGGTCGAGGACTTTGCGGGCGGCGCTCGCCTGCAGGGTGACGGCGCTCAGCGCGTGGCCGACCGAGTCGTGGAGTTCGCGGGCCAGTTCGTTGCGCCGGGCCAGCTCCTCGGCGCGGGCCCGGGCGGCGGCCAGCAGATCGGCGGGGGTGGGTCCGAGCAGGGGCGGCGCCCAGCGGGCCAGCAGGGCGCCGGTGCCGGCGGCGACGGCCGCCAGCGCGGCGAACAGCGCAAGGCCGGCGAGCGGGGCGGTCCACGGCGGAATGCCGAACGGCAGGATCTCGCCGACCGGTTCGCGCCACGTCCCGACGAACGGCAGCCCGAGCAGGACCACGCACATCGGCGGTACGGCGAGGGTCAGCCCGCTCACCAGCGCCCCCAGCCCGACGTGCGCGGTGAACCAGGCCGCGGTGCGCACACGCTCCGGCCGGCTGCGGCCCGGACCCGCCGCCGGCAGCACGTCCGCCGGCAGCGCGCACAGCGACCGGGCGGCGGCGCCCTCCAGTTGGCGCACGAGCGGGAAGAGCAGCCCCGTCACGGCGACCAGGGGGAGCTCCATGGCGTACGCCGCGAACTGCCAGCCGAGGTGGGTGAACGTGTCGGCGCCGGGAAAGGCCATCGACACGAAGACCGACACGAGCATGAAGTACGGCATCGACAGGGCGCCGCCCAGCAGCAGATGCACCCAGCGCAGCCGGGCGGCGCGGATCACGCGGGCTGCCGCGAGGCGGCGGACTCAGACGCGGCCTCAGAGGCGGCCTCAGACGCGACGGACGCCGGCAGCGCAGCCGCCGCGCGCTCCGCGAGCAGCTGGGCGCCGAGCAGCAGGAGCAGCACGCCGGTGATCATCTGCCCAGCGTAGGCCACGTTCATCAGCTGCGAGAGCTGCTTCCCGTCCCCCGGCACGCTGTCCTGGAGGAGCGAGGCGAGCAGCAGCCAGCCGCCCCAGGCCGCCACCGTGGCACCCCCGGTCCAGCCCAGGGCGACGACGGTACGGACCCGGGCGGCGGGGCGCAGCGCGGGGAACGCGACGACCACCGCTGCCGCCGCGGCGGCCAGGCACCAGAGCGTGTCCAGGCCCTCGTTGAGGTAGAAGGTGGTGGTGCGGTGGCCCGCCAGGTACGGCGAGAGCCCGGCGTCCGCGCCCACCGCCCACATCGCGTGCACGCCGCCGACGAGCAGCGCGAGGACGGCGGCGACGACGCCGAAGGTCCGGCGGACGGCGAGGCCCTGCACGGTCCCCGGCAGGTCCCGCAGCCGTCCGGTGAGCAACACGCCCCACCGGTCGCGGGCGTAGAGGGCGAACAGCCCGCCGAGGGCGAGGGCCTGCACCCCGAAGCCGGTGTAGACGACGCCGAAGACCCACTCGTGCAGGAACGGATCCCCGTTGTCGGCGACCGGCTTGGACCCGCCGAGGAGCTGGCCGACGAGCTGGAGCGGATACCCGGTGACGATCGGGGCGAGCAGACCGGTCGCCACCCACAGGGGCAGCAGGAGCAGCCAGGCGGGCGCACGCCGCCCCCACGGCCGGGTCAGCGCGAAGGCGATGACGATGACGGCGGCGTCCATCAGCACCGTGAGGGTGTTGACGGCGGCCATGGTGGCGCGGTGCTCGAGGAGTTCGCTGCCCTCGGGGATGCCGAGGTCGCTCCCGGCGATCCAGGCGGTCTTCAGGGAGAGGTACGGAACGCAGGCGGCGATGGCGACGGCCCGCAGGGCCCGGCGGAGCGGGGAGGTGGTGTCGGTGTCCATGCGTCCACGCTCTCGCGGCGCGACCTGCTGATCGTCCTACGGCGAGACGATCCGCCTCCGCCGTACGGGGGAGGGAGGTGCGCACCCGCCCCCAGCGGAGACCCGAAAACGCGGAGGACGCAAGCCGCGGCCCCCTGATAGGAAGATCCCCCATGATCGGCGAAGGAACGGCGGACGGCACATGACGGCGACCGGCAGCGCTCAGCCCGCACCCGAGGCGCTGCGCTGGGCCGCAGAGGCAACGGGCGGCGCCCCGCTGCACGCCCGGCGGCTGGCGGGCGGCACGCACGCGGCCACCCACCTGCTCACGACGGCGGACGGCTCCGGCGCGTACGTCCTGCGCCGCTTCCCCGCCGGGGACAGCGCCGCGGACCGCGAGGCCCGGGTGCTGCCGGTGCTCGACGGCCTGGACGGCTTCGCCCCGCGGCTGGTGGCGGCGGACCCGCTGGGCGAACGGACGGGCGCCCCGTCGGTGCTCATCACCCGCCTCCCGGGCCGGGCCGACATCCGCCCGGCGGATGCCGGGGCCGCCGCGGCCCGCCTCGGCCGCGCGCTGGCCCGCCTGCACGCGGTGCCCACGGCGGCGCTGGAGGGCTTCCGCGACGGTATGACGGCGGCGCACTCCCCCCGTACGAACTTCCCCGAACCGGACCGGCTGCGCCTCGCCGCCCAGCCGCAGGTCCTCACGCACTACGACTTCTGGTCCGGCAACGTGCTGTGGCAGGGCGCCGAACTCACCGGTGTCATCGACTGGTCCGGCGGCTGCCTCGCCCCGCGCGGCTTCGACGTCGGCTGGTGCCGGCTGGACCTGGCCCTGCTGCACGGCGCGCGGGCGGCGGACGCGTTCCTCGCCGCGTACGAGGACGCGGCGGGCCGCCCCGTCGAGGACCTCGCCCGGTGGGACCGCTACGCCGTGGCGCGCTCCCACCGCTCGGTGGAGAGCTGGCTCCCGAACTACACGGACCTCGGCCGCACGGACCTCACGACCGCGTCCCTGCGCGCCCGCCACACGTCGTGGGGGCACGCCGTCGGCTGACCCGCGGAGGGGTCAGCCGGGCAGGACCGCCTTCATCCGGGGGTGCCAGGCCAGCGACTTGAACGACTGGAAGGCGTTGCCGTCCGGCGGCACCGTGACCTGCCAGTGGGCGGGCAGGCTCGTGCCCTCGCCGTCGAGGTGGTAGTAGACGAGCGCCTTGAGGTTGGCCCAGCGGCCCTGGTCGAGGCTGTCGCGGATGCCGTCCAGCCAGCTGCTCTGCTCGGTGGCCGTCGCGAGGTCACTGGCCCGGTGCACGCCCGTCTCGCCGACCATGAACGGCTTGCCGTGGTTGATGGCGAAGATGTTCGCCTCGGTGAAGAGTTCGAGGAACGAGGGGTACGGGCCCAGCGGCGGGCCCTCCGTGGGACGGGAGTACCCGTCGGCGGCGATCCAGTCGACGTAGCCGTTGCCGGGGTAGAAGTCGGACGCCGCGCCGTTGCCGAACGCCAGCCTGGTCGGACACCAGACCCACGCCACGTTCGTGGCGCCCTTGAGCTGGAAACGCTCCCAGGCGTAGCGCCACGCCTCCACGAAGAGACCGGCGTGGCCCGCGTACCGGGTCTGGCTGTCGAACTCCCAGGTGAAGCGCATGAAGACCGGGGTGTCGAGGGCCACCAGCGCGGTGGCCTGCCCGTCGATCAGCGCGTCGCGCTGACCGTCGGCGAGCGCCTGGAGGTCGTCGACCCCGCCCGCGGCGTACGACAGCATGGGGATGCGGCCGGCCGCCTTGTCCGCGAGCATGCGGTCGCGGACCGGCGCCCACGCGGCGCCGTAGGGCGACCGAAAGCTGTGGTTGACGGCGAACTGCCGCCCCAGCAGGGCTTCGAGCGGCTCGGGGCCGGAGAGGCCCGAGCCGGCGGTCTCCGGTGTGCAGTAGACGCCCAGAAAGGCGAGGTCGCCACCGGGCACGGGCGGTTTGCCGGCGGTCAGGGCCGACGCGGACGGGATCGCGTACGCGCCCGCGGCGGCCGCTCCCAGGAGGGCGCCGGAGGCCTTGATGAGCGTGCGTCTGCCGAACTCGGACGTCATGGCCGGTCTCCTCCAGAACCTCGGCCGGGAGAGCGGGTCGATCAAACCCGCCGCGTCCGGTCGGGGTCAACCGCCGTGCGTCGATAATCCGTATTACCGCTGCGAGTTGTTCCCGGATCCGGCCGGCTCGAGGAGGTCCCGGCGCAGTCCGCGGCCGCGCACGGCATCCGCCTCCGCGAACCACTCGCGGCCCGCCAGCAGCCCGAACACGGGCGCCGGGAGGCGCAGGACGAGGCGCAGCAGCGGGGCGGCGCGGCCCGTGCCGGACGTCTGCGAGGCGTGGGCCGCCAGCGCGGCCTGCTTCTGGCGCGCGTACCGGCGGACGTCGATCCGGTGCGTGATCGCCCGGCGCCGCGTGTAGCGCGGGAGCCCCGCGTCGTACCCCCGCACCAGCCGGAGCAGGCGCCCGAGGCGCAGCAGCGCCGTCAGCCCCTCCCGCGGCCGCGTGGCGTGCAGCACCCGGGGTACGGACGCCAGCTTCGCCGCGCGCGCGGCCACCTCGTGCACCTTGACGTGATCGCGATGCCCGTAGCCGCCGTTCTCGTCGTATCCGATCAGCACGTCCACCCGCTCCTGGCGCAGGATCACCGCGAGCCTGCGCGCGGCGTCCTCGGTGTCCGCGCGGACGAAGCGCGTACGGTCGGTGGGGTCGGGGTACAGCTCGCGCCCGTGCCCGCTGTCGGCGTAGCCGAGGTGCGCCACCCGGTGCGCGCCCAACGCCTCGGCCGCGTCGCGCAGTTCGGCCAGCCGCGGGGCTCCGCCCTCGGGGACCTCGCCCATCAGGCCGTCGGTGGCGACGACGATCACCACGCGGTGCCCCTCGGCCGCCGCGCGGGCGAGGGTGCCGCCGGTCAGCAGGGCTTCGTCGTCGGGATGGGCGTGGAAGGCCAGCAGGGTCGCCATACGGGACAGCGTAGAGCCGCCCGCCCACGACCCCCGTGGCGGACGGCGTACGCGGCTCCCCGGAGCGCCGGGGGTGTCCAGAGATCGAGGTCGGCGGCGGAGCCAAGGTGCTCTGCCAGTTGAGCTACCGGCGCGTACGCCGGGCGGGACTCGAACCCGCAACCGCCCCATTATGAGTGGAAGTATCCGCTGCCTGCGCACCTGGACGGCTCCACCGTAGGACGGCGCGGGGCCCGCCCGCACCCGGTTTTCCCGCTCGGCGCGCGCGACGGCCCGGTTCGGGTCACCCTGGTGTCATGGCATGGCACGCCCCCATCGTGGTGCACCCGCCCTCGCCCAGCGGGGGCCGGCGGGTGACCGTGCGCGGGGAGATCCTGGGGCTCGCGCACGACGACCGGGACCTGATCGAGTTCCTGCGCCGGGCCGGGCTGGAGGACGCCGACATGATCCTGGACGATCCGCATCTCGTGGAGTGGCGCGGCGAGGGCCCGCACCGCTGGGCGGCCTGAGTCAGCCGGGGGGTACCTGCCGCGCCACCAGCGCCGCGTTGATCAGCTGCAGGTCGCGGGGGCGGGACGGGGCGAGGCCGGTGAGTGACGTGATGCGGCGGACGCGGTAGTCCACCGTGTTGGGGTGGACGTGCAGGGCCGCCGCCGTGGCCCGGCGGTCGAGGTCCTCGGCGAGGTACGTGCGCAGGGTGTGCAGCAGCTCGGGCCGGCCCTCCAGCGGGGCGAGGAGGCGGGCGAGTTCGGGCAGGGCCTCGCTGGGGCGGGTGAGCTGGTAGTCGAGCAGCACGTCCGCCAGCCGGTACAGGCCCGGGGGCCGCCCCGTGCGCCGCACCAGGGCGACCAGTTCCGCGTTGCGCGCCACCACCCCGGCGACCGCGGCGGGCTCGGCGATCTCCGCGGCGGCCGTCACCGGCACCCCCGCGGCCTTCGCCGCGCGGTCCACCAGGTCGCACAGCTCCGCCCACGGCGGCGCCTGGTGCGCCGGCAGCAGCACCGTCCCGCCGCCCGCCTCCAGCGCCGCCAGCACCGGCTCCCCGGCGTACTCGTCGAGCACCGCCCGGACCCGCCGGATCTTGCGCCGTGCCGCGACCGCCGCGCGGGTCGCCGGGCCTGCCTCGTCGGGATGCTCGGCCAGCATCAGCGCCGCCACCGCGTACAGCGGCGCCGTCCGCGCGCCCTGCGGCGGGGCGCCCGCCAGCAGGGCGGTCATCAGCGCGTGCCGGCCGCTGTTCTCCTCGCTGTCCAGGATCCGCTTGGCGGCGAGGTAGGCGCCGCTGACCGAGGAGGTCAGCTGCCGCTGCAGGCCCAGGGTGAGGGAGAACATCTCCCGCAGATGGCCGAGGTCGTCCGGCCCCGCGCCCGCGGCGATCTCCTCCCAGCACATCGCCGTGCCCACGTGGTACGCCGTGAGGATGGCGTCCAGCGGCACGCCCTCCTCGGCTCGCCTGGCCGCCGACTCGCGCTGCCGGGCGAACGCCTCGTCGGGCGCGGTGGCGCGGCGTTCGATCACGTCGGCGAAGAGGCGCAGCGAGTGCTGGACGATATCGGCGATGTCGCCCTCGATCTCCTCGCCGGGCAGCATCGCGTACGCCGGCAGGTCGCGGCGCAGCCGCTCCACGACGCGGCGGCTGAGCGCGGGCACCCGTGCGCGCAGATGCGGGGCCACGGTCCGGCCGGCCACGCGCAGCGGCTCCTTGTCATGCGTCACAACGGCTCCCGGGGAAGTCTGCGTTACCGACCAGTTAACCAAGTCCCGGCGCCTTTGCATCATGTCCCCGACAATGCTGATCCCATGTTCGGGAGGCACGATGAGAGCCGCGTTGAGAGCCGCACGCCCCGTACGCCGCCTGACCGGAGCCCTGCTGACCGCCGCCGCCGTCACCGCGGCCCTGTGCCTGGGCGGGGCGCCCGCGCAGGCCGCGACCCCCGGGGTCTACGTCGCCCTCGGCGACTCGATGGCCTCCGGCCCGCTGATCCCCGACCCCACCGGCCCGCTGGCCTGCGGCCGTTCCACCCACAACTACGCGCACACGCTGCAGGCGCGGTACGGCTTCACGGCGTTCCGCGACGTCACGTGCAGCGGCGCCGACACCACCGACATGACCAACCCGCAGAAGCTGTCGCTGCTGGGCCAGGACGCGGGGTACGCCCCGCCGCAGTTCGACGCGCTGAGCGCGGACACCACGCTGGTGACGCTGACCATCGGCGGCAACGACGTCGGCCTGGTCGGGGTGGCCGAGGACTGTATGACCCTCAACCCCTTCGAGACGCCCTGCAAGTACGAGTTCGAGCCGGTCGTGGCCGCGAAGACCGAGGCGCTCGGGCCCAAGCTGGCGGCGGTGCTGGACGGCATCCACGCCCGCGCCCCGCAGGCCCGGGTGCTGGTCACGGGCTACGGCCTGTACATCAAGCAGAACGGCTGCTTCCCGCTGCAGCCGGTGCTGCCCACGGACGCCAACTTCCTGCAGGGCAGCGTCGACCGGATGAACGCGAAGATCGCCGAGACGGCCGCAGCCCACGGCGCGGAGTACGTGGACGTGCGCACGCCGAGCGCGGGCCACGACTCCTGCCAGTCCGCGACCGCCAAGTGGGTCGAGGGCTATGTGCCGGTGAACGCCGCCTCACCGCTGCACCCCAACCGCCGGGGCGAGGAGGCGTACGCGGGGATCATCGCGGCGCGGTTGTGAGAGAAACCCGGGCGGGAGGGGCGCTGCCCCTCCCGCCCGAGGACGCCGGTCAGCCGGCGGGGGCGGTCACCGTCCCTGCCGCCGCCACGGCCCGGTGATCGCCAGCATGATCCCCGGCTCCTGGATGTTGGCGTACAGGGTGCTGCCGTCCGGCGAGAAGCACACGCCGGTGAACTCGCTGTACTCCGGCTCCTCCGCGCTCCCGATGTTGACCTCGTTGCGCGCGAGGGCGTACGTCCGCCCGTCGAGCGCGGCGCCGAACAGGTGCTGCACGCCCTCGCCGTCCTCGGCCAGGATCAGGCCGCCGTACGGCGAGACGGTGATGTTGTCCGGACCGTCCAGGGGGCCGTCGGACAGGGGGTCGGGGTTCACGCCGAGCAGCACCTTCAGGGTCAGCGTGCGGCGGGACGGGTCGTAGAACCAGACCGAGCCGTCGTGCGGGGCGCCCGGGCTCTCGTCGCGCGCGTACGACGAGACGAGGTACGCCCCGCCGTCGCCCCACCACATGCCCTCCAGCTTGCGTGCCCGGGTGACCTCGCCGTCCGCGAACTGCCTGCGCACGGACACCTCGCGGGCGTCCCGGTCCGGTACGTCGGCCCAGTCCACGCCGTACACCGTGCCGATCCGGGTGGCCCGGGAGAGGTCGTCGACGAACCGGCCGCCGGAGTCGAAGCAGCGCGGCGCCTGCAGCTTCCCGGCGTCGTCGGCGAGGGTGCGCAGCCTGCCGCGGCCGTGCTCGAAGCCGCGCGGCGGGGTCCAGCGGTAGAACATCCCGTTGGGCTCGTCGGCGTCCTCCGTCAGATACAGGTGGCCGCGCCGGGGATCCACCACCACCGCCTCGTGCTCGAACCGGCCGAGCGCCTTGACCGGCCGCGGGTCGCGGCCTGCGCGTACGTCGTACGGGTCGACCTCGAAGACGTAGCCGTGGTCCTTGGTCATCCCGTCCTCGCCGGCCCGGACCTCGGTCTCCTCGCAGGTCAGCCAGGTGCCCCAGGGGGTGCTGCCGCCGGCGCAGTTGTCCGCCGTACCCGCGATGCCGACCCACTCCGCGACGTGGTCGCCGTGCTTGGAGACCTGGACGACCGTGCAGCCGCCGGCCGCCGCCGGGTCGTAGACCAGGCCCTCGGCGTGCGGGACCGGGTGCTCGACGTCGGAGACCGGGTCGCCGATCTCGTGGTTGTTCACCAGCAGCACCGAACCGCGCGGCCCCTCGAAGGCCGCCGTGCCGTCGTGGTCGGCGGGCGTGAACTCGCCCGACTCCAGCCGGGTCACACCCGCGTGGGTGAGCACCCGGTAGGCGAACCCGGCGGGCAGCGCGACGATCCCGTCCGGGTCCGGCAGCAGCGGACCGTAGCCGAAGGCCGCGCCCGCGGCGTGCCCCCCTTCGACGGCCAGGGCGCCCGGCGCGGTCGCCAGCACGCCGGCACTGCCGGCGATGGCCAGCCCCGCGCCCGCGGTGGCGGAGCGCTGGACGAAGTCTCTGCGAGTGAGCGGCATCTTCTCTCCTGGAGTGCTGCGTCTTCTCGGGGGACGGTCTGCGGGGTGGTGCCCGGCTCCGGATGAGCCGGGCCCAGACTTCCGCGCTACGGCAAACGCCAGTTGAACTGCGCCCGACATCGGTGGACCCGTTCCCCGCCGAACGGTGTAGACGGCCGGGGCCGGTGACACCACATCGAATCGTGTACAAAAACGGTCAAGTGCCCCACGGCATATGCGATCCCAGGATTTCCCGCAGAACGGGTTGACCGAACCGTGACCCCGCAATAGACCGGTCCCTGTACCCGCATCACGCATGCGGGAGCCGGCGGCCCGGGCCGCCCGCTCCCCCGCGCCGGCGTCCGTCGGGACGATGCCGGCCCAAGCTCATCGAGCGAATCGCGAACGTGGTCCTGCGGCATGCCGTCGTGCCCAGACCCCGCGCCGTGGGGCCGACGATCAAGGAACGAGGTGGTCTGGCGTGAGCCAGCCCGAGATGATGCGCGGACCCACCGGCGGGCAGGTGAGCGACTCCTCCCGCCAGCAGGCTCTCTCCGACTTCCTGAACCCGCAGCGCCCGCTGTCCAACGTCGTCGGCTTCGGCCACGGCGTGAAGTGGACGAACGGCGAGCCCACGGGTGAGGAAGCCGTGCTCGTCTTCGTGACCCAGAAGGTCCCGGAGTCGATGCTTCCCGAGCGCGACGTCGTCCCGCGCCAGATGGACGACGGCACCCCCACCGACGTACTCGCGGTCGGCCATGTCGCCGCGCAGCGCGCCACCGGACGCCAGACGCGCATCCCCGGCCAGCGGGCCGAGGAGGCGGCGCAGCGCATCCGCGCCGACGGCGGCATCGCCGAACAGCTCGCCCCGCCGCTCCTGGAGGAGCTGGAGATCAGGGGGATGCTGGAGCCGCAGCTGCTGACGCGCCGGCTGCGTCCCTGCCCGTCCGGCTACTCGATCGGCAACACCCGCGTCACCGCGGGCACGCTGGGCAGCGTGGTGTACGACTTCCTGCCCGGCGCCACGACCGACCCGCCGGGGCCGGGCCTCGGCACGCCGGCGAAGTTCTACGCCCTCAGCAACAACCACGTGCTGGCCGACTCCAACCGGGCCCAGCTGGGCAGCCCCATCGTCCAGCCCGGCGTGTTCGACGGCGGTGTGGACCCGCAGGACCGGATCGCGACGCTGGACC
This sequence comes from Streptomyces sp. NPDC051940, assembly GCF_040680895.1. NCBI lineage: Bacteria > Bacillati > Actinomycetota > Actinomycetes > Kitasatosporales > Streptomycetaceae > Streptomyces > Streptomyces sp. NPDC051940. The sequence goes on from NZ_JBFAXR010000058.1 coordinate 23,678, forward strand.
GGTTCGTCTCCATCCAGTTCGCCCCGCAGATCCCGCTCGACCGGCACAACAACGTCGTCGACGCGGCGCTGGGGCAGATCTCCTTCCAGGACGCCACCCGCGAGCAGTACTTCAGCGGCGCACCGCGAGCCTGGCGGCGCAAGGCCAACGTGGCCGTCGGCGACCTGGTGAAGAAGTCCGGCCGGACGACGAACATCAGCTTCGGCCGGATCGTCTCGGTCGACGCGGTGATCGACGTCAACTACGGCACCGCCGGAACCGCCCGGTTCCGGGACCAGATCCTCACCACGAACATCTCCGCGGGCGGTGACTCGGGCTCCCTCGTCACCTCCTACGACAACGTCGCGGTGGGTCTGCTCTTCGCCGGGTCCTCCACGGTCACCGTGGTCAACCACATCGAGAACGTGCGCGCCCTGCTGCGCGTCGAAATCGCCGAGCAGCTGGCCTGACCGTAAGGGGGACCACCATGACGCAGGCCGCACAGCGCAAGAAGGGCCAGGCCCGCGGGGCCGAGCACCGGTTCTTCAACCCGCAGGGTGCCGAGGTCAAGACCCGCGACGAGGCCTTCGCCGCACAGCAGGCGGGCGCCTCCCCGGAGGCGCTGGCCACCAGCTGCAAGCTGGAGCTGCACAACGGGTCGGTCACCTTCGGCATCGAGCTGAAGTACAACCCGAACACCTACCCGCACGTCGTCACCGGCGGCCAGATCACCTCGGGCATCTGCGGTGCCCCGTGGAACGTCACCGGCGGCTTCATCGGCGAACAGCTCCGGCTGGACGCCCAGCGCGCGGGCACGGGCTCGTGCGCGTCGACGATCACGATCGTCGGCGAGTACCAGAACCCGCCGGCGTACCGCGGCACCTACGGCTTCGACGGTGCCACGTCGTCGTTCAAGCACACCACGCGCTACGAGTGCTGACCGGACCGGCCGCCCCCAGGGTCCACCGGGGGCGGTGAGTCCGGCGGACAGGCCCGGCCGCCCCTGAGTGCCCTCGGGGGCGGCTGGGCCGTGCGCGCCCCGTACGGCCTGCGGCGCGCCGGGGCTCACGGGCGTGCGCTGAGGCTCGCGCCCGTACGCCGGGGCTCACACCCGCGAGCGCGCCTTGAACGCCGCCTTGCGGGCCTGCTTGGCCAGTGCGCGGTCCGGGTGCAGACGGCCCATCGTCTCCAGCACGTCGCCCGCGGCCGGGTGGTCGACCCGCCACACCCGGTCGAAGAACTCCGCGTGCTGCGCGACCAGTCCCTCCACCAGATCGGCCAGCTCCGCCTGCTCCTCGCGGCCGAGCTGCGCGGCGAGCGTGTCCACCGTCAGCCACAGCACCATCGCCTCGTCGGGCGCCGGCACGTCCGGTACGCCGTGCTCCGTCAGCCACACCCGCGCCAGCCCGCCGAGCTCCCGGTCGTCCAGCACGGCCCGCAGCGCGGGCTCCGCCTCCGGGCCGGCCAGCGACAGGATCTGCTGGCAGGTGAGCCGGCGCACCGGCGCCTCGGGGTCGTCGCCGCGCGAGGCGGCCAGCAACTCCGCGGCCGCGACGACCGGTTCGTGCCGCGTCAGCCACGCCTGGGCCTCCGCCTGCGCGGCGGCGTCCGTGTAGTGCGGGAGGGTGTCCAGGAGTACGTCGGCGCCCTTGCCGGCGAGCTCGCCCACCAGCGGCGCCTCGACGCCGTCGTCCAGCATCCGCTCGCGCAGGGCGTACACGCCGAGCGGGGTGAGCCGGACCAGCCCGTACCGGGAGATGTCCTCCTCCCCCGGCTCGACGTCCCCGTCCTCCTCGTCGGTCAGGGACTCGTCCACCGGCTGGTACTCGACCAGCCCGATCGGCTCCAGCAGCCGGAACTGCTCGTCGAGCCGCATCATCGCCTCGGACACCTCGGCGAGCACGTCGTCGGTCGGCTCGTCCATGTCCTCCGGTACGACGAGCGAGGCGGCCAGCGCGGGCAGCGGCACCGGGTCGCCGCCGCTCTCCAGGGCGGTGAGGAGGTAGAGGTTGGCGAGGGCGCCGTCGAGGAAGTCGGCCTCGCCCTCCAGGTCCCAGTCGAACTCGTCGAGGTCCAGCTCGCCGCCCTCGGCGACCTGGTCGACCAGCTCGCTCATGTCGGGCAGCGCGGCGTCGGCCAGCACGGACTCGCAGGCGGCGGACCACAGTTCGAGTACGTCGGCGGGCGAGCCCTGGGTGAGCAGCGCCACCTCGCCGCCGGCGGTGACGACCCCGGGGAGCTCGTCCCCGTCGTCGTCCGCGCCGGCAGCGGTCTCCTCGACCTCGGCCAGCCCGGCGTCCAGCGCGATCCCCCACGCCTCGCCGGCGTCCCCGGCGCCCTCGTCCCCGGTCAGCCCCAGCCGTTCGACGGCACCGGCGAGGGTCTCGCCGAACAGCTCACCGCCCGCGCCGACCGGCGTGCCCGGCTCCACCCAGCGCGCGAGCGACGCGGCGCGCGCGAAGAGCGGCGCGGCCAGCGCGGCCCGGGCGAGCTCCGCCTCGTCGGGCAGCCGCACCGGCGGCATCATGGGACGGTCAGTGGCGGTCATCGTCGACTCCGGCAAGGCTGGGCGAATCGGGCGGTGCCCAAGCCTAGGCCATGCACGCCGGAAGGGGGACCGCGACGAGGGCGGTCCCCCCTGAGGGGTGGGTTCCGGTCAGCGGCCGATCTCGGGGAGGAAGGATTCGAACCGGCCTTCCACGCAGGTGATCAGTACGTTGCCGTACCGCACCAGCACCGGCTCATATCCGAACCTCTCCTTGTACTCCGGCGGATCGACCTCGCCGCGCCACAGCTCTCGGCCGTCGTGGGTGTCGACGGCGACCAGGTCCCCCTCGGGGCCCATGACGTACGCGATGCGCCGCTCCGTGTCGAACTCCGTCGTGGGGTCCCCGCTGAAGGGCAGGAAATCCGGCGCCTGCGACTTCTTCAGGCCCAGGTCCGCCGTCCACTCGGTCTCACCGGTCGTGACCGAGACCCCGGTCGCCCGGCTCCTGGCCCCCACCGTGAAGAGCGTTTCACCCGCTATGTCGCCTGCTTCGGGGGTGATCCGATCCGCCAGCTCCACCGTGCGGACTTCCCCGGAGAAGCCGACGACGGCCAGCCCGGATTCCTGGCGTTCCGTGGTCGAGTCGTCCACCTCCCGCTCCAGCACGAGCGCATCGCCCGTCGTGCCGTTGTACAGGTACGGGCCCCGCAGGGTGGCGACGGTCGCCACCGCACCGGTCTCCGGGTCGAGGCGGGCGATGGTCGTGTCACGCGGCGCCTCATAGGCCCTGCACGTGAAGTAGAGGGCATCGTTCAGCGCCTCACCCGCGTCGCACAGGTCTCCCGGGTTCCACGGGCGCTGCCACACGGCGTCACCGGTGCGGGGATCCAGTGCGGAGATCGTCACCTGGGGCTTCTCCCCGTCGGGACCTGTCTCGGCGTACCTGCCGTCGATCACTACGAACCTGCCGGCGACCAGCGTCGCGTCGTCCCGGAGGATCTGCCCCCCGGTGGGCCGCCGGGTCCACAGGGTCTCGCCCGTATCCGTGTCCACCGCCACCAGTTCCGTCGGTGTCCACTGGGACCGGTCGGTGTTCTCCTCCGGCGCATCCCGGACGGTCAGCAGAGCGCCGTCCGACACCCCGATCGGGCGGAAGACGGAGGCACCGTTCCCGTCCTTGTTCACCGGCAGCTTCCACAGCAGCTTGCCGGTGTCGGCGTCCAGCTTGAACGGACCGCTGAGGCGCCCTTCGCAGTACAGCGCGCCCCCGTCCAACAGGCAGCCGGCGACGCCGCCCTCGACGCGCACCTCGGTGCTCCAGGCCCTCCACCCCGCGGGTGTCTCGCCCGCCGGGCGGTCGAACCTCCCGCCGTCGCCCGGCGCCACCGCCAGCAGCGTTCCGACGGCCAGCGCGACGACCGTGGCGGCGCTCACGCCGCCCGCCAGGACGCGGTTGCGGCGCCGGTGGCGGGCGGCCACCCGGTCCGCGAGATCGGCCGGTGCGCGGACGTCGTCCAGCGGCCAGGTGCGCAGCGTCTCGCCGACCTCGCGCTCGAGCTGATGGGCGTTCACGGGCGTGCCCCCTCGGGTGAGTGGCCGGTCACGGACCGGCGGAGGCTCTCGGAGCCTGCGAACGGCGAGAGTTCGGGCGCGAGGCGGCGCAGCTTCTCCAGCGCCTTGAACGCGGTACTGCGCACCGTGCCGACCGAGCAGCCGAGCACCCCGGCGACATCCCGCTCGGGCATGTCCTCGCAGTAGCGCAGCACCAGCACCGCCCGCTGCCGCGGCGTGAGCTTCGTGAGTGCCTGCCGTACGAGAAGCCGCTCGTCGGCCTCCCGTGCCGTGTCCGGGCGGTGGCCGCCGTCCGGCTCCGGCGGGGCCGCCACGACCGTCTCGGCGTGCGGCAGCCGCAGCCGCCAGCGGCTGACCTGGTGGCGGTACATCACCTGGCGGACGTAGGCCTCCGGCTGCTCGATCCGGCGCCAGCGGCCGTACGACTTCATCAGCGCGGTCTGCAGCAGGTCCTCCGCCGCGTGCCGGTCCCCGCCGGTGAGCAGGACCGCGAGTCTCAGCAGCGCGGTGGAGCGCATCGAGACGAACTCGCGGAACTCCTCCTGTTCCTTGGCGTCCATGGATCCCCTCTCCTCGACACCCCCTAGACGCGGGCGGCGGGCCGCGGCTATGCCTCCCCGGGGATCCGGATTGTGTGTTCACACCAAGTTGGTTGACAAGTGCGGCGCTCCGCCGCGAGATTGACGCGCGTAGACCCCTCTCCGCCACCACGCCCTCACCCGGAGGACCCATGACCGGCCGTCGCCGCCACCTGCTGCTCACTTCCGCGATAGCCACCGCGCTCGGCGCCGGGCTGCTCAGCGTCCCGTCCGCGGCCTCCGCGGCGGACCTGCGTATCAGCGACGTCCAGGGCGACACCCGGCTGTCCCCGTTCGCCGGGCAGAGCGTGTCGGGCGTCTCCGGTGTCGTCACCGCGGTGCGGGCGTTCGGCTCCGCGCGCGGCTTCTGGTTCCAGGACCCGCAGGGCGACGGGAACGCCGCGACCAGCGAGGGCCTGTTCGTCTTCACCGGCTCGACCACCCCGGCCGTCGCCGTCGGCGACGCGGTCACGGTGGCCGGACGGGTCACGGAGTTCTACCCGGGCGGCGCGGCCCTCGGCCTGCAGTCGGTCACCGAACTCACCGGCGCCACCTGGACGGTGGCGTCCTCCGGCAACGCGGTGCCCGCCTCCTTCACCCTCGACGACGCCACCGTGCCGGACCGTTTCGCTCCCGACGCCGGCGGCGGCAGCATGGAGTCGCTGCCGCTGAAGCCCACGACGTACGCCCTGGACCGCTACGAGTCCCTGGAGGGCATGCGGGTCGCCCTCGACGACGCGCCGGTCGTGGGCCCGAGCACCTCCTTCAACGAGCTGTGGCTCACCGCCGAGCCCGCTCACAACCGCACCGCGCGCGGCGGCGTGCTCTACGGCTCGTACCGCGACCCCAACGGCGGCCGGGTGAAGGTCGCCTCGCTGCTGCCCTTCGCCACGAACCCCTTCCCGCAGGCCGACGTCGGCGACGAGCTGCGCGGCACCACGGCCGGCCCGCTGGACTACGACCAGTTCGGCGGGTACGAGCTGCAGGCCACGCAGATGGGCGAGCTGGTCGACAACGGGCCCGCGCGGGAGAGCACGCAGGCCCAGGCGGACGACGAGCTGTCGGTCGCGACGTACAACGTGGAGAACCTCACCGTCCGCAACGCCCAGTCGAAGTTCGACGCCCTGGCCGCGGCGCTGGTGCACAACCTCGCCGCCCCCGACATCGTCGCCCTGGAGGAGGTCCAGGACGACAACGGCGCCACCAACGACTCGCTGGTCACCGCGAACGCCACGCTCCAGAAGCTCACCGACGCCGTCCGGGCGGCGGGCGGCCCGTCGTACGCCTGGCGGCAGATCGACCCGGTCGACGACCAGGACGGCGGCCAGCCCGGCGGCAACATCCGGGTGGCGTTCCTCTACAACCCGGAGCGGGTCGGCTTCGACGACATCGCGGGCGGCGACTCGACGACCCCCGTCGGCGTGGTGGCCGACGGCTCCGGGCAGCCGGCGCTGACGGCCTCCCCGGGCCGGATCGCGCCGGGCGACGCCGCCTGGACGGACAGCCGCAAGCCGCTGGCCGGGCAGTTCACCTTCCGCGGCAAGCGGGTGTTCGTGGTGGCGAACCACTTCAACTCCAAGGGCGGCGACCAGGGTCTGGACAGCCGCTTCCAGCCGCCGGCGCGCACCTCGGAGGTGCAGCGGGTGCAGCAGGCGACGCTGGTCAACGGCTTCGTGAAGGACGTCCTCGCGGTGGACCCCGAGGCGCGGGTGGTGGTCGCGGGCGACATCAACGACTTCCCGTTCTCCCCCGCGCTGGAGGCGCTCACCGCGTGCGACGCGCTGACGGACCTGGTCAACAAGCTGCCCCGGAACGAGCGTTACGGCTACGTCTTCAACGGCAACTCGCAGGTGCTGGACCACATCCTGGTCAGCGACGCGCTGGGGTACGCGGCGTACGACGTGGTGCACATCAACGCCGAGTACTCGGACCAGATCAGCGACCACGACCCGTCGGTGACGCGGTTCCGGCCGTGAGCGGCCGGGGGTTCACCGTAGAAGAACTTAACGGAAGGCGGTAGAAGGTCTAAGTAGACCTGTATGGCCGGGGGTTCCACACTGTACGTCATGATCGACGCAGCCCCCGGCCGTCACGCCGCCGCCATGGTCACCCCCTTCACCCCTGACGGCTCGCTCGACCTGGACGGGGCGCAGCGACTCGCGGTCCACCTGATCGACGAGGGCGGGCTCGACGCGCTGGTGCTCAGCGGCACCACCGGCGAGTCCCCCACCACCACGGACGCGGAGAAGTCGGCGCTCGTCCGGGCGGTGGCCGAGGCGGTCGGCGACCGGGCCTCGGTCATCGCCGGCGTCGGCACCAACGACACCCGGCACACGGTCTCCCTGGCCCGGGAGGCGGAGTCGGCGGGCGCGGACGCCCTCCTCGTGGTCGCCCCGTACTACTCACGCCCGGGCCCGCAGGCCCTGGTGCACCACTTCCGCACGGTCGCGGACGCCACCGGCCTGCCGGTGCTGCTGTACGACATCCCCGGCCGTACGGGCAGCGAGATGCCGTACGACGTCCTGGCGGAGCTGGCCGGACACCCGCGGATCACGGGCGTGAAGGACTGCTCGTACGACCCGATGAAGACCGCCCGCGTCCTGGCCGCCACGGACCTCGCCTACTACGCGGGCTGCGACGAGCAGAACCTCTCCCTGCGCGCCATCGGCGGGGTCGGCTTCATCAGCACGGTCGCCAACGTGGCCCCGCGCGAAGTGCGCGCGGTCCTCGACGCGTACGCGGCGGGCTCCACCGCCTCGGCCACCGCCCGCCAGCAGGCGCTCACCCCGCTGATCGCCGCGGTGATGGGCTCGGGCGTGCCGGGTGCGGTCACGGCGAAGGCCCTGCTGCGGGAGCAGGGCCTGCCGTCGGGACCGGTGCGGGCGCCGCTGCTGGGGGCGGACGGGGAGCTGGTGGATCAGCTCGTCGGCGCGCTGAAGTCGCTCAACGCCGGCGGGTGAACACGGGGGTCCAGGCGTCGCCGTCCTCCCGGGTCTCCCCGCGATAGCCGGAGAGCGGGACGATCTCGTCGTCGTCCGGGGAGACCAGCACCAGCCGGGAGGTGAACTCGCCCTTGCCGCCGCAGTGGTCCGGCTCGCAGCCCCAGGCGATGAGGTGGTCGTCGTCGGCCCAGGCGAGGAACTCCAGGACCGGCTGGCGGAAGCCGTGCAGCTTACGGCCGGTCCGCGCGTCCAGCACCTCTTTCGCCTGGGCGATCCGCCGGCCGTCGGGGGACACGCCCGCGGTCAGCACGTCCAGGTGCCGTGCCGTGTCCGGGACCGGCTGCGCCGTCCCCTGCGCGTCGTAGTAACGGCGGTACGGCTTGGCTGTGGGCAGATGCTCCGAGAGCAGCCGCCCGTCCGCGCTGAAGGCGAAGTCGTTCCGTCCCCCTGCCTCCGGATCGCCGTCCCGATCGGACTCGGGCACGGCGGCGAACTCACCCTGGCCGCTGCGGGCGTCCAGCACGGTGAAGCCGGTCCGGCAGCGCTGCGGCAGCCAGGCGTCCTGGTCCGGGTCGTCGCCGTAGCCGTGGTAGAAGTCCTCGTGCAGCCGCAGCAGATCGGGGTCGCAGCTGTACGACGTGGCGACGAGCCGGGTGCCGTCCGGGGAGAACGCCAGGCCACCGACGGGGCGGGCCATGCGGATCCAGCGGTCGACCTTCCCCGTGGCCAGGTCGAGGAGCCCGATCCGGCCGGCGGGCAGCTCACCCTCCAGCACCGCGGCCCGCCGCATGCCGGGGGCCACGGCGACCCAGCCCCAGCCGGTCTTCTGGTAGCGGCCGGTGCGGGGGTCGTAGAGGTACCAGACGCGGGTGCGGAGCTTGTCCTTGTTCTTCAGCATGACGGTCCGCGGCACTGTGTACGCGGACACGGCCACGTCCGCCGCGGCGATCAGCTCGCGCGGCGGGGACTGGTCGGTCCGGGCGATGACGTCGACGGCCTTCTTGTCCTTGTCGGCCGGTTCGGGGCCGTCGCCGCGCCCGAGGAGCGGTCCGGTGACAGCGACGGCGACGACCGCCGCCACCGCGGCGATCACCGTGGCGTGGCGGCGCGTCCGCCGCCGGCGGCGGGCGGCGAGCACGCGGTCCGCGAAGCCGGGGCGCGGGGCCGCGCCCTTGTCCGCGAGGTCGTGCAGCGAGTCGCGGAGCAGGTCTTCGACCTTCATCGGGGGACCTCCGTCAGGCTCTGCGGGCGGCGGTGCCTGCCCGGCGCGATGTCGGCGAGCTCCGGGGACATGTCCCGGAGCTTGTCGAGCGCCCGGCGGGTGGTGCTGCGCACCGTGCCGACCGAACAACCGAGGAGTCCGGCGACCTGGGCCTCCGGCAGGTCCTCGTAGTAGCGCAGCACGAGCATGGTGCGCTGGCGCGGGGTGAGCCGCCGCAGCGCGCGCCCCAGCACGAGGCGCGTCTCCACCGCGTGCGACTCGTCGCCGGCCTCCGGGGCGTGGCTGTCCGGCGGCTCGGCGACGGTGCGTTCGTGGCCGGGCCACTTCAGGCGCCAGCGCCCGATCTGCTGCCGGTACAGCACCTGCCGCACGTACGCCTCGGGCTCCTCGATCCGCTGCCACCGGTCGGCCGCCTTGATCAGCGCGCTCTGCAACAGGTCCTCGGCCGCGGCCAGGTCCCCTCCGCTGAGCAGCAGCGCCGCCTTGAGCAGCACATGCGACCGGCTCTCCACGAACTCCCGGAACCGCTCCTCACTGCCCGGATCCACGGCCCGTCACCTCCCCCTCATCAACCCCACCGGCACGTCCTGCCCCTGGAGACGCCCACGGCGGCCCGTCACTATGCCACGGGTTCTCCGCAGGTCACAGCGGTGGTCAACGAGGGCCGGCGCCCAGCACCCGCGGCGAGGTCCGGTGCGGACCGGCATCCGCGGTCGGTCTGACGAGGGTTCTCAGCATGCCGATCCCCGCCGCGACCGCGGCGAGGTGCAGGACCGCGGCGACGGCGAGGTTCTCCGGCAGGGTGACGTCGTCCGGGTGGGCCAGTGCGACGAACAGCGTGAAAGGGAGTTTCCAGCCGCTCCACGCGAACAGTGAGCCGGACCCGAGCCAGCCGAGCCCGAGCAGGAGCCGGTGGGGCACTCGGGCGGGACGCGGGCGGGTGAGCGCCCAGACGGCGGCGGAGCCCGCGAGCGCCCAGAAGGCGCCCAGGCCGGTCAACAGGTATCCGTCGAGGTTCCGTTCGGCCGTGTGCGCGACTCCCCAGGTGCCGCCCGTGGCCCAGTACAGCCAGACGAGTCCGACAAGGGCGGCGACGCCGGACGCCCCCAGTGCACCGGCACGGGGATGATCCCCGGCTCTCCTGGTGAACGCCTCGGGCCAGCGACGCCGCAGGTACACGGGCAGAGCGAGGGCGAGTCCCAGCCCCATCGCCAGGAAGCCGAACTGGATCAGGGCGCCCTCCCACCCCGGCATCGCGGGGTCGTCACCGCTGTCCGCGGCGTCACCGGCCGCGGAGCCCTGCAGCGCGCTGAACACGGCGTAAGGAAGGACCGACACGAGGAACCCCGACCCCACCCAGGCGCAGAACACCACCAGCCGCCCCGGTATCCGCATCCCCCAGGGCCGCACGAACGCAAGCGCCACGGCGATCCCGATCGCCGCCATGCCGATGGTCACCGTGTTGAGGACCAGCCAGCCGACCAGGCTGAAGCCCTCACCGATCGGCACCACGCCGAGCAGCGAACCGACCACCCACGACACCTTGATCAACAAATAGGGCCCCAGGGCCACCGCCGCCCCGTACCCCGCACACCGACCGACTCGGTCCCAGCGCTCCACCGGATGCTCCCTCTCTCAACGGGAACCCCAGACTCGACCAGCACAGCGCGCGTACACGTCCACCACGGGAAGCATCCGCCTCCCCCGCACGGCGGAACCGGTCTCGTCGGCCAGGCGGACGAGGGGGCAGGCTGACACCACTCACGCGGGACGTCACGCTGCTTGCCGCCCTTCGGCGGACCGAAGATGGCGGGACTCCCCCTAATCAGTTGACCTGTCGTACTACCCACAGGACTCCGCCAAGGAAGCCGATGTCTTCCATCGCCAGCCCGAAGACCTCGCCTTGCCGAAGACCGCATCCGGCTTCTCGGCGGCACCCGCGCTCCTGCCTTCGCCGCGCGCGCACGATGACAGCCGCCAAACAGATTAGAAGGGCTCGGACTTGCTCCGGCCGGCTCCACGAATTCCTGACAGCCACCATGGGGCGGGGCCCTGGTCCAGAATCGCTTCGCCGACCTATCCGCACCTTGGGGTGCCTCAATCGTCGATCACCGTGAATGGCGCATACCCCGTGGTCAGCTCGCTCACCGCGACGTCAGAGAAGACGAGCCTGAGATCGTGGGCGTTGGTCTCGATGCGCACCTCATGGAAGTCGAGACCAATGGCCTCCGTCCACATCGCCGCAACAGCTGAATCGGTAACGATCGATGCGCCCGGATAAAGCAGCTGCCACTTCACGCCCCAGACGAAGCCATCGAGATCAACCCCTGTCTCGTACGTGATCAGCCGTTCGTCCAAGGACGTCTTCCACGTTGTGGGGGGCACGGCCGAGCGGCAGGTGGCTTCTACGCAGTGGCGGAAGAGGTAGCGCCGATACGCCGGCAGGATGCCTGTTCGGGGGTCTGCCGTCAGGTACACGATCACTTCGTAGTCGCGCATGTAGTCGGTGTATCCGTGGTAGACCAACGCGTGATCGAATATCTCGTCCAGTATGCGCTCAAGCGCCGCGGCATCCATGGCGCAGTTGTACAGCAGCCTGGCGTACCGTGCCGCTCGTTGTTGTGGCATGGACACTGGCTGAACGGATGCCGCCGCCTGCACCGCCGCTACGAACGCAAGGCCGAGCACTTTCTCGCCTTCGCCGGCATTGCTGCAGCCCTCAACTGCTACCGCCGGATCGGTATGTAGCCACCCATCTCCCGACAGAGCTCAACGCCATCCGGGCGGAATACTGGACAACTGCCGCGACAGATCCCAGTCGGCCGGCCTGGCCTTCGGCTTGCACCACGGAGCCCCATCGCCGATCCAGGATCCGCGTTGCCGGCGGACCGCAGCCGCGTTGCCGTCCTCGACCCCAGACTCGCACCCGCAGCACTCGCAGATGACATACAGCGGTGAGCCGTACTCATCGAACCGCACCTCGCCGGCATCCAGCCCGCAGATCCGACACACGGTCTCAAGCCTGCTCTCCATGGACACAGCCTAGAACTCCAGCTGTAGATTGTGATCTTCATGTCTGATTCGCGGCTTGTCGGCGGTAGTGGCCGGTCTGGGCTCGGGCCTGATGGCGGCGTCGCCAGGCGGACCGGCGGAGCCGGTGGACCGCATGGTGCACGGGTCGGACGACGAGTGTTGTGCACAGTCGCTGAATCTCGTTGCAGGTGAGCGGGATCGCCCGTCCGCGGCGGGATGGCGGGCGCGTTCGTCGCCGCGGACGAGGGCGAGGAAGGCGCGGGCGAGCATGGCCAGGGTGACCCGGCGAGACCACGAGGTGTAGCAGCGGAGTTGGTGTTGGTCCAGTCCGGCCAGACCCTTTCCGGACTGGACGGTCTCCTCCACCCGCCATCTCGACCCGGCAACGCGGACCAGCGCGGCCAGGGCCGCCGGGACGGGCGAGAAGCAGCGGCAGTAGGCGCGTTCACCGGTGGTGCGGTTGCGGCGGATCAGCAGCTGGTGGCTGCCGGGCCGGGGGCCGACAGCTGCTACCAACCCCGCTTCGGCACCATCGCGGCCAGCGCATCCGCGCGGAGCTTCCCCGCGCCGGTGGTGACATCGTGAGAGCAGGCGGCGGCGAGCACGTAACCAAGCTGGCGATCTTCCAGCGTGGCCCGCAGTTTCGGTTTGCCGCCGTAGACCTCATCCCCTGCAACCCAGCTCACGCGGTGCCCGGCGTCGTGCAGATGCTCCATCACGTACTTGCGCACGTCACCACGTGCTGCGTGCCGTCCGGACTGGCAGCCCCGGCCCACTCGGCGATGCTCCAGCAGTTCTTGCGCGGCAGGTCCGACAACAGTCCCAGCACCAAGTCCCGCACCCGGCGCCTCGGCTCCACTCGGGCGAACCGGCCTGCCGTTCGGCCCATCAGGACCTCGAACGCCTCCTGCCGGCGGGCAGGGTCTACGCTGTGACCTGCGACCACCCCAAGATCGTTAGTCTTCACACACCCGGTCACGACGTACGGAGACGGGCCGCATCCCGTGTCCCGCTCAGGGCACGCAGCGTTCGCCCGCCGTCTCGCGCCAGGAGGACACATGCAACGCGGCGAAGTCTGGTGGGTCGACTTCGACGAGCGACGCCCGGTCGTGCTGCTGTCGGACGACGAGTCATCCGGGTTCCAGGCGATGCAGATCGTTGCTCCCGCGGGCGTCGACATCAGCGGCCTGGGCATTGAAGTGGCCGTAGGCGCCCGGGAAGGACTGCCCTTCGAAGGGGTGCTGCGGTTCGCGTTCCTGCGTCCAGGCCTTACTCCTTGCACATGGCTGACCACCCTGACCCGGGACGACCTGATCGAGCGAGTGGGCGTGTTGTCCGCCGCGAAGCTCAGCGAGGTCGGAGAAGCGCTCCGTGCCGCCGGACAGAGGAGGGAGTGGACCCCGTTGACGGCTGCCAGGCTCCAGGAGTTCAAAGATGCCCGCCGTCTCGGAGAACTCGAGTAGCGGACGCCGCTGCTGCCCGGTCGATCTCATCGACGCCGACGGCGGCCCCTCTCCACCACAATCCAGCAACAAGATCACGATCTACGGCAGCTGGAGTACTGGGGACATCGCCGATCAAGACAGCGTCTAATCATCCGACGCCCGCGGCGGATGGCGCTCTGCGGTCGGCTCCCATTCGTAAACCCCGGGGGCCGATTCGATCACCTCGCGGGGCCACGCCGCGCGAACCAGCTGAAGTTTGGCGTAATGCTCCTCCAGCCATCCGTCGGTCAGCCCGATCGTGACCGTGACGGAGGTCAACGACATCGAACGATCAGCCACCGTAACGCTCGCACGGCTGAACTCATCTTCGAGGTCGATACGCAGTTCCGGACCCCGTCCGCCTTCCGGCCAACTGACGTCTCGCCCCGCTGACAGCGCCTGAAGGGCCGCCTCCCACTCCGTGACGTCTTCTGGCAAGAGCCAAGTTGCCAGGCTGCCGGTCACGAAGTCGGACCCCAACACAATCTCTGCGCGGAGCGTGTCATGTCCTGTCAAGACACCCGGCGTGTCCCGACCCAGCACGCGGACGACGACGCTGTTGCCCTCGGTCCCCGCCAAGCGGATCAGGTCGATCCCGTTTCGGTCCATGGAGTGATCCAAGCGAAACCTTGGGGTCGCGGCAATCAATCAAGCGCAATAGCTGCGCAGGGGCCATGCAGCAACGATGACCGCTCCTGGGCCGTGGACCGACGGCCCATGGTGACCGACAACGACAAGCGCCCGCGGCTCGGCAGAGGATCAGGCGCTGGATCCTCTACCGAGCCGCGGGTGGCGAAGTCCGTGGGTCAATTGTGGCTGTGCAGCGCCTCGTTCAGTCCGCCCCACGACCCCGTGCGGGGTAGGACCTCGACGCGGCCCGAGGTGGAGTTGCGGCGGAAGAGGAGGTTCTGGGCGCCGTTCAGCTCCAGGGCCTTGACGATCTGGCCGTCGGGGAGTGTGACGCGGGTGCCCGCCGTGACGTACAGGCCCGCTTCGACGACGCAGTCGTCGCCGAGGGAGATGCCGATGCCGGCCTCCGCGCCGAGGAGGCAGCGTTCGCCGATCGAGACCGTCTGCTTGCCGCCGCCCGAGAGCGTGCCCATGATCGACGCGCCGCCGCCGATGTCGGAGCCGTCGCCGACCACGACGCCCGCGGAGATGCGGCCCTCGACCATGGACGTGCCGAGCGTGCCGGCGTTGAAGTTGACGAAGCCCTCGTGCATCACGGTCGTGCCCGCGGCGAGGTGCGCGCCGAGGCGGACGCGGTCCGCGTCGCCGATGCGGACGCCCGCGGGGGCGACGTAGTCCGTCATGCGCGGGAACTTGTCGACCGAGGTGACCTGGAGGTGCAGGCCCTCGGCGCGGGCGTTCAGGCGGACCTGCTCCAGCCGGTCGGCCGGAACCGGGCCGAGGCTCGTCCAGGCGACGTTGGCCAGCAGGCCGAAGATGCCGTCCAGGGACTGGCCGTGCGGCCTGACCAGGCGGTGGGAGAGCAGGTGCAGGCGCAGATACGCGTCGTGCGCGTCGAGGGGCTTCTCCTGCAGGTTCGCGATCACCGTGCGGACCGCGACGACCTCCACGCCGCGCCGCGCGTCCGCGCCGAGGGCCTTGGGCGCCTGCTCGCCGAGCAGCTCCGCGGCCTGCTCCGGGGTGAGCCGCTCGGTCCCCGCGGGACCCGGCTCGGCTACGAGCTCCGGGGCGGGGAACCAGGTGTCGAGGACGGTTCCGTCCTCCGCGATCGTGGCGAGGCCGGCGGCGACGGCGCCGGTCGTGGTGGGGGTGAGGGTGGCTGGTGCGTCGGTCATACGGAAAAGCTATCCGGCCGGTGGGCGGCGGGGCGAACCGGTCTCACCGGGCGAGCCGCAGGCCGCGGCTGGGGGCGTACGCGTGGGCTGGGGGCGTACGTCGCAGCCGGGGGCGTACGCCGCAGCTGGGGGCGGGGCTGAGCACACAGGGCAAGGCCAGGGGCCCGGAGGTCAACGCCCGCACCCACCGGCGGCACCGTCATGCCCGACCCCCGGGCCCCCGTACCCGCCGCGGTCGGCCCCCGCCCCCGCCGCGCCGCGGCCCGCCCCCGTCCCACGCCACCGCGCCACCGCGCCACCGCCTCCCGCCGACCCCCGGACCGCGGCGCCGCGGCCCGAGCCCCGGACCGCGCCACCGCCCCGCCTCAGGGACGCTCGCCCTCCCCGTCGACCAGCCCCTGCTGGA
Organism: Streptomyces sp. NPDC051940; assembly: GCF_040680895.1. Classification (NCBI taxonomy): domain Bacteria; kingdom Bacillati; phylum Actinomycetota; class Actinomycetes; order Kitasatosporales; family Streptomycetaceae; genus Streptomyces; species Streptomyces sp. NPDC051940. The sequence goes on from NZ_JBFAXR010000058.1 coordinate 39,187, forward strand.
CCACCGCGAGGTTGATGATCACATCGCCCTTCCGGGCCGGCAGATCCGGATCCGCGTCGTCCACCAGCGCCACGAGCCGGCTCCCGAGATAGGTGTAGGTGACCGGATCGATCAGCACCTCGTCCCGGCTCACCATGCCCCCGGGCACGGTCCGGCTGATCGCGATGGCCTGGCGGCCGACCGCGTCCGGCACCGTGCGGGGTTCGACGCGGATGCCGGGGAGGGTGGCCATCGCGCGGTAGATCTTCGCCAGGCCGTCCGGCTGGGCCGGATACGTGTGGATCATCAGGTCGAGCGAGCGGAAGGCCGCGTCCTCGCGCGTCTCCTCCGCGGACCGCTCGAAGTACGCCACGGCCTTGTCGATCAGCGCCTGCGGATCGGCCGGCAGCGCCGCGATGAACTCGAACCGCTCCCGCTCCGACCTGGCGTCGTCCGGGTTGCCCGGGTCCTCCAGCGCCGGATCGCCGAAGAGGTGCCAGCTCTCGCGCCAGGCGGCGGGCTGCTCGTCGCTCGTCATGTTCTCCTCGTACACCCGGCTGTACAGCCACTCCTCCGCCCGCGGCACCGTGAGCTGCGGCGGCGCCTGCTCCAGCTCCGCCGCGATCCGCTCCAGGACCTCCTTCGCCGTGCCCTCGACCGCCTGCGGAGGCGCCGACGCGGGTGCGGCGCGGCTGACGGTGTCGTCGTCCGGGAGCAGCTTCGGGCCGAGCAGCGAGCCGGTCACGGCGAGGGCGGCGGCCGCCACGACCAGCGCGCGCCGGTTCACGCGGCGGCGGGCGGGGCGGGCCTCGCCGGTCTCCGCCAGCAACCGGTCCCGGCCGAGGGCGAGCCTGGCCGGACCGGGCGTGGGTGCGTCGGCGCGCAGTTCGCGCACCAGGGTCATCTCGTCCATGTCACACCGCCTCCGCGGTATCGATCACAAGGGTGGGGTCGGCGCCGAGCACCGCGCGCGTCTTGCGGCGGGCCCGGTTGAGCCGGGAGCGGACCGTGCCGACGGGGATGCCGAGCGCCTCGGCGGTCTCCTGGTAGCTGAGCTCGGCCCAGGCGATGAGGAGCAGCACCTCGCGGTCGCCCGCCGACAGCCGGGCCAGCGCGCCGGCCAGCTCCTTCTGCACGGCCTGTGCGGACAGCCGCTCGTCGGCGCGGTCCGACCAGGACTCGGCGACGGGGTCCCGGCCCGTCCGGGCGAGGGCGCGCAGGGCCCGTACCTCGCTGCGGCGTTGCTTGCCGATGAGGTTCCCGGCGATGCCGAAGAGCCAGGGGCGGGCGGTGCCGCGGGCCGCGTCGAAGCGGGACCGGGTGCGGAAGGCGATGAGGAAGGTCTCGGCGGTGACGTCGTCGGCCGCCTCCGCCCCGAGCCGCCGGGCCGCGTAGCGGTGGATGACGGCGGCGTGCCGGTCGTAGAGGCGGGCGAAGACCTCGGGGTGTTCGAGGGACGCCCTGATGGTGAGGGCGTCCCGGTCGGGATCGCCTCGGCTCGTGTACGGCTGGGCGTCGGGCGGTGCGTCTGTCACGGGTCCCCCGGGTCGGCTCGGGCGGTTGCTGCATTCCACCCGCTCTTCCCCGATGACGCCAGGGGGGTTCACGGGGGGTGCGGGCGGCCGTGAAATTGCCTCGAAGCCGGGGCTGTTGTCTGGCAGTGTCGTAGGCCCCTTCGCCGTACGACGAAAAGGAACCCGAACGTGCCCCGTGCCGTCACCCTCATCCGTTCCTCCTCCCTCTCCGACATCGCCGAGTACGCCTACGCCTCCACCGCACCGGCCGCGGCGCGGCTGATCTTCGCGGCGGGTGCGTGCCCGCTGGACGAGGCCGGTGCGACCGTCGCGGTCGGCGACTACGCCGGGCAGGCCGCGCAGTGCGTGGCGAACCTGCGCACCGCCCTGAAGGACGCCGGCGCCACCCTCGACGACGTGATCAGCACCCGGGTGCTCGTCGCCTCGCACAGCCAGAAGGACCTGGTGACGGCGTGGGAGGTGGTACGGGACGCCTTCGGCGAGCACGACGTGCCGAGCACGCTGATGGGCGTCACGGTCCTCGGCTACCACGACCAGCTGGTGGAGCTGGAGGCGGTCGCCGCCGTACTCGACGACTGAACGACCGGAGCCGGGTACCCGGGCCATGGCCACCGGGGAGCGGCCCGGCTAGGGTGGCGCGCGTCGTATGACCTCGGGGAACGGAGCAATGGTGGCGGACGACGAGACGGGGCGGGAGAGCCAGCGACCGCAGGACCCGCAAGGGCCCGAGGACGCCCGCGGGCGGCAGGAGCCGCCGCCGGGGCCCGGCACACCCCCGCCGTACGGCGGTCCGTACGACCAGGCCCCTCCCCCGCCGTACGGACCCGGCGCCCCGCCCTACGGCCCGGGCGCCCCGCCCCCCTACGGCGGCTGGGGCTGGATGCCCCCGCTGCCGCCCAAGCCGGGCGTGATCCCGCTGGGTCCGCCGCTGGGTCTGGGCGAGATCATCGGCGGCGCGTTCGGCACGCTCGGCCGGAGCATCGCGCCGCTGCTGGCGATAGGCAGCGCGCTGTACGGGGCACTGGTGCTGGTCGTGCTCGTGGTGGGCGTGGCGGGCTATCTGGCCTTCCAGGACACCGTCGACGCGATGGCGGAGCAGGACACCCTCGACCCCTTCGGCGCTTCCGACGCGGGCGTGGTCATCGCGCTCGGGATCGTGGCGGCGCTCGTGCTGCTGGCGGCCTCGTTCTTCATCTACGGCGTGCTCTCCGCGCTCTCCTTCGTCGTGCTGGAACCGGCGGTGGTCGGCCAGCGGCTGACGGTCACCGAGGCGTGGCGGCGGTCGCGGTCACGGGCGTGGGCCGTCGTCGGCACGTCGTTCCTGACGGGCCTGATCGCGGTCGTGCCGTTCGTCGCGGGGGTGGCGCTGGCGATCGGCCTCGGCGTGGCGGTCGGCGAGGGCAGCGTCGGCCTGGGCGTACTCCTCGGCATCCTGCTGGGCCTCGGCGCTCTGGTGTACGCGGTGTGGATGTGGACCCGGCTCTCGCTCGCCCCGGCCGCCGTGGTGCTGGAGGGCGCGGGTCCGGTGCAGGCGCTGCGGCGGTCGGCCCAGCTGGTCCGCGGATCGTGGTGGCGGATCCTCGGTATCTCGCTGCTGGGGTGGTTCATCGCCCAGGCGGCCAGCCAGGTCATCCAGTTCGTGCTGTCGTTCATGGTCGTGCCGCTGATGGCCCTGCCGATCGGCTTCGCCGAATCGGACGGCGCGGGCGCGGTCGTGGGCGCCTTCGCCCTGCTGGCGATCGTGATGCTGGTGTCGCTGGCGGTGAGCGTGTTCATCTCCGCCTTCATCCAGATGATCACGGGCCTGCTGTACGTCGACCGCCGCATCCGCACGGAGCACCTCGCCCCGGTACTGCTGGAGGCGTCGGGTCTGACCGCCGGGGCACCGGGGCCGAACCCGTACCCGTACCCGAACGACGGCGGCTACCCGGGCCGGCACGTCTGACGGTCCGCGGCGTCAGCCAGGCGTCTGCGGAGGCGGCCCCGTGAGGTCCGTCAGGCGGCGTTGGAAGTCGTCCAGGCGGGCCTGCATCAGGGCTGCCTCCGCGGCCAGTTCGACCACCGTGCGCTCCTCCGCGCCGTCGGGGGTGGGGGCCGGGTTCTCGACCCGCACTCCTTCGCCCGCGCGGCGGGCGAACTCCCGGAGCGGGACGGGGCGGCGGGCCCCCGTGCAGCCGGTGCACACCGTCTCGGCCGCCAGCCAGCCGGGGCGGCCCCAGCCCGCGTCCGCCAGCACCGTGGCGGGGTTGCCGCAGTGGCACGGGCCCGCCGCGACGGCGCGGACGCGCTGGCGGGCGTAGCGGATGCCGCGCTCGAAGCGGATGTAGCGGCCGAGCACCGCGACCTCCAGCAGCAGCGCCCCGCGGCAGGCCGCCGTACACAGCAGCGCCTCGGCCTCCGCCCGGTCGTGCAGGCAGTGGAAGCCGCAGTCGCAGCGGCGGGCGGGCGGCGCGTGCCGCCGGCCGTACGCGCAGTGTGCGTCGGCCAGCACGCCGTACGGCCGTGTCCCGCCGAGGGAGACGCCGAGGAACGCGGCGCCGGTGCCGTCCTGGGACAGCACCGGGTGCGCGATCTTGTAGCCGACGGGCGGCTCGGCGGGGTGCTCCTCGGGGAGACGCCCCCTCACCCGGCGGTCGCGGGCTCGGGCTCCACGGCGACGGGGGCCACGGCTACGGGGGCCTCGTCCCGTACCTCGACGGTCTCCTCGACATCCTGCTCGCGGGCCTCCGCCCGCTCCTCGGCGTATCCGGTGGCCACTGCCTTGCCCAGCTTCATGGTCGAACCTCCGCGGCGACGGACAACGGTCAGTTCATCGTGACGCATCGGCGCCAACCGGCCAAGACCGCCCGGAAGATGCGCGGGCGCCCGCGGGAAACCCGCTCGTACGGCCTGGCCCCGGAACCGTAGAGTCCCGCCCATGGCTGAGCATCCGTGGTTCGAGATCGAGGAGCCGGGCGAGTTCGACGATCCGGACGGCTTCTGGGACTTCAGCGAGACGGAGCGCGCCTTCGTCGCCGAGCTGCGCGAGCGCTGCGCGCCCTGGGCGGCGGACGATCTGTACGGCGAGGTGAGCCGGCCCGAGGCCGAGGACGCCCTGATGGCCTGGCTCCCGCTGAGCGATCCCGCGGATCAGCGGAGCCTGGCGGACATCGGCGTCCACTTCTACGGCGACCGCGTACGCGGCGACCGCCTGCACAGCCAGCTCCACTTCCTGCCCGAGCGGCCGTCCGCCTGGGCCCTGGACGCCACCGGCCCGGTGCCGGAGCTGGCCCGGCTGTCGGCGGACTGGCTGGAGTCGGTGGCCCGCAGGCCCGTGCTGCTGTACGTCTGGCTGCACGACGGCTACGCCTACGCGGCGCGCTACGCCTTCGCCGACCGGGACGAGACCCTCGTCCAGAGCTACGCGCACCGCGTCGCCCCGCCGGGTCAGGCGGACGCGCTGACCGCGGCCGGACACGTGCACGGCCGGGGCTGGATCCAGACGACGGGTCTCCCGGCGCCGGACGTGGCCCTGCACATCCGCGGCGACCTCGAGGCGGCCGCGCTGCCGCCCGGGACGTCCCTCAGCACGCACCGGGGTCCGCTGCCGACCCTCTGGTACGAGTAGACGCGACGGGCCGGGCGCGCGGAATACCGCGCACCCGGCCCGTACACCGCACAAGGCGGCAGGTCAGACGTTGAAGCCCAGCGCCCGCAGCTGCTCGCGGCCCTCGTCCGTGATCTTGTCGGGACCCCACGGCGGCATCCAGACCCAGTTGATCTTCAGGTCGCTGACGATGCCCTCCGTGGCGGCCTTCGCCTGGTCCTCGATGACGTCCGTCAGCGGACAGGCCGCCGACGTCAGCGTCATGTCGAGGGTGGCGACATTGCTGTCGTCGATGTGGATGCCGTAGATCAGGCCGAGGTTGACGACGTCGATGCCCAGTTCGGGGTCGACCACGTCGTAGAGGGCCTCGCGGACCTCTTCCTCGCTCGCCGGCTTGATCGTCGCCGTCTCGGTCATGCGGTCTTCTCCTTCACAGCGCCGCCCTCACCCAGTGCCTGAGCGGTGGCGTCCTTCCATGCCATCCAGCTGAGCAGCGCGCACTTCACACGCGCCGGGTACTTCGAGACACCGGCGAACGCGACCGCGTCCTCCAGCACCTCCTCCATGGCGTCGTCCGGCTGGATCCTGCCCTTCGACTGCATCAGCTCCAGGAACACGCCCTGGATCTTCTGCGCCTCGGCGATGTCCTTGCCGACCAGCAGTTCGTTCAGCACCGAGGCGCTGGCCTGGCTGATGGAGCAGCCCTGGCCCTCGTACGAGACATCCTCGATCACGTCGCCGGACAGCCTCACCCGCAGGGTGATCTCGTCGCCGCAGGTCGGGTTGACGTGGTGCACCTCGGCGTCGCCGTCCCGCAAGCCCCGCCCGTGCGGGTGCTTGTAGTGGTCCAGGATGACGTCCTGGTACATCGAATCGAGCTTCACGATCGTTCCACGTCCCTATCAGCCGAAGAAGTTCCGCACGTACTCCAGCCCCTCGACGAGGCGGTCGACCTCGCCCGGGGTGGAGTACAGATAGAACGACGCCCGCGTGGTCGCAGGAATTCCGTACCGCAGGCAGACGGGCCGGGCGCAGTGATGCCCGACACGTACCGCGATGCCCTGCTCGTCCAGCACCTGGCCCACGTCGTGCGGGTGGATGTCGCCGAGCGTGAAGGAGATCGCCGCGCCGCGGTCCTCGGCCGTCGTCGGGCCGATGATGCGCAGGTCGGGGACCTCCTGCAGACGCCGTACGGCGTACTCCGTGAGCGCGTGCTCGTGCGCCAGGATCCTGTCCATGCCGATCGCGGACAGATAGTCCACGGCCGCCCCGAGCCCGACCGCCTGGGCGATCGGCGGGGTGCCCGCCTCGAACTTGTGCGGGGCGGGGGCGTACGTCGAGGAGTGCATCGACACGGTCTCGATCATCTCGCCGCCGCCGAGGAACGGCGGGAGGTCCTCCAGCAGCTCCTGGCGGCCCCAGAGCACGCCGATGCCGGTCGGGGCGCACATCTTGTGGCCGGTGAAGGCCACGAAGTCGGCCTCCAGCGCCTGGACGTCCAGCGGCATGTGCGGGGCGGCCTGCGAGGCGTCGACGACCACGAGGGCGCCGACCTCCTGGGCGCGGCGGACGATCGCCTCGACGGGGTTGACGGTGCCGAGGATGTTGGAGACCAGCACGAAGGAGACGACCTTGGTCTTCTCCGTGATGATCTCGTCGATGTTCGACAGGTCGAGCCGGCCGTCGTCGGTGAGGCCGAACCACTTCAGCTTCGCGCCCGTGCGCTGCGCCAGCAGCTGCCACGGGACGATGTTGGAGTGGTGCTCCATCTCCGTGATGACGATCTCGGTGTCCCGGTCCACGCGGTAGGGCTCGTCGGCCCAGCCCAGCATGTTGGCGACCAGGTTGAGCGACTCCGAGGCGTTCTTGGTGAAGATCACCTCGTCGCGGGAGGGCGCGTTGATGAAGGTGGCGACCTTGTCGCGCGCGCCCTCGTACAGCGCCGTGGCCTCCTCGGCGAGGACGTGAACGCCGCGGTGCACATTGGCGTTGTGCCGCTCGTAGTACGCGTTCAGCGCGTCGAGCACCTGGCGCGGCTTCTGCGAGGTCGCCGCGTTGTCCAGGTACACGACCTTCTTCCCGTCGTGGACCGCGCGGTCCAGGATGGGGAAGTCCTTGCGGATGGTCTCCGTGTCGAGGAGGCCCGGCAGCAGCAGTGTCACTCGGAAGCGCCACCCTTCACATAGGCCGCGTAGCCCTCTTCCTCCAGCTTGTCCGCCAGCTCCGCACCGCCGGACTCGGCGATCCGGCCGTCGGCGAAGACGTGCACGTAGTCGGGCTTGATGTAGCGCAGGATGCGGGTGTAGTGGGTGATCAGCAGGGTGCCGACCTCGCCGGTCTCGCGGACGCGGTTGACGCCCTCGGAGACGATGCGCAGCGCGTCGACGTCGAGGCCGGAGTCGGTCTCGTCGAGGATCGCGACCTTCGGCTTCAGGAGCTCGAGCTGCAGGATCTCGTGGCGCTTCTTCTCGCCGCCGGAGAAGCCCTCGTTGACGTTGCGCTCGGCGAAGGCGGGGTCCATGTGCAGGCGCTCCATGGCCTCCTTGACCTCCTTCACCCAGGTGCGCAGCTTCGGGGCCTCGCCGCGGACGGCGGTGGCGGAGGTGCGCAGGAAGTTGGAGACCGTCACGCCGGGGACCTCGACCGGGTACTGCATGGCGAGGAAGAGGCCGGCGCGGGCGCGCTCGTCGACGGTCATCTCCAGCACGTCCTCACCGTCGAGGGTGACGGAGCCGCCGGTGATCGTGTACTTCGGGTGACCCGCGACGGAGTACGCGAGGGTGGACTTGCCGGAGCCGTTCGGGCCCATGATGGCGTGGGTCTCGCCCTGCTTCACCGTCAGGTCGACGCCCTTGAGGATCTCGCGGGGACCGTTCTCGGCCTCGACGGAAACGTGCAGGTCGCGGATTTCAAGCGTTGCCATGTGCTTCAGGACTCCTGGGTGAGGGAGACGAGCACATCGTCCCCTTCGATCTTGACGGGGTATACGGGGACGGGCCGCGTCGCCGGCAGCCCGGACGGCTTTCCTGTACGCAGGTCGAAGCTGGAGCCGTGCAGCCAGCACTCGATCTGGCAGTCCTCGACCTCGCCCTCCGAGAGCGAGACGTTCGCGTGCGAGCAGATGTCGTAGATCGCGAACACCTCCCCCTCGGTGCGGACGATGGAGATCGGCGTGCTGTCCAGCTCGACGCGCCTCGGGGTGTCGTCCTCGAGCTCGCTCAGCGCGCAGACCTTCACGAAGTCGCTGCTCATCCGACCGAAGCCTCCAGCTCCGATTCGATCTTGGCGATGAGGCGCTCCTCGATGTCGTCGATGCCGATCTGCTGGACCAGCTCGGCGAAGAAGCCGCGCACGACCAGCCGGCGGGCCTCGTCGGCCGGGATGCCGCGGGCCATCAGGTAGAACAGCTGCTCGTCGTCGAAGCGGCCGGTCGCCGAGGCGTGGCCGGCGCCGACGATCTCGCCGGTCTCGATCTCCAGGTTCGGCACGGAGTCGACGCGGGCGCCGTCCGTGAGGACCAGGTTGCGGTTGAGCTCGTAGGTGTCGGTGCCCTCGGCGGCCTTCTGGATCAGCACGTCGCCGATCCACACGGCGTGCGCGCCCTCGCCCTGCAGCGCGCCCTTGTACGTGACGTGCGAGCGGCAGTTCGGCACGGCGTGGTCGACGAAGAGGCGGTGCTCCTGGTGCTGGCCGGCGTCGGTGAAGTACAGGCCGTACAGCTCGGCCTCGCCGCCGGGGCCCGCGTAGTTCACCCGCGGGTGGATCCGGACCGCGTCGCCGCCGAAGGTGACCACGACGGACTTGAACGTGGCGTCCCGGCCGATCAGCGCGTTGTGCTGGGAGGTGTGGACGGCGGTGTCGTCCCAGTCCTGCACGGACACGAAGGTGACCTTGGCGCCGTCGCCGAGCAGGAAGTCGACGTTGGCGGCGCGCACGCCGTCACCGGTGTGGTCGATGACGATCGCGACCTCGGCGAAGGCGCCGATGTCGAAGACCGTGTGGCCGAAGGTGGTGCCGCCCTCGCCGTGCAGCCGGACGCGGACGGGCTCGGCGAGCACGGCATCCTTCGGCACGGTGACGACCGTGGCCTTCTCGAAGGAGGAGAACGCCTGCGCGGCGATCCGGTCCACCGGCGTGCCGGCCTTGCCGATCCGCGCGTCGTCGCGGCCCACGGACTCCACGGTGACGCCGTCGGGGGCGTCCACCTCCGCCTTCATCGTGCCGTCGGCGGTCGCCGAGCCGTCGTGCAGGCCCTTCAGCCGCTCGAGCGGAGTGAAGCGCCACTCCTCCTCGCGGCCGTGGGGCACGGGGAAGTCCGCCACGTCGAAGGACGGCGGTGCGCTCATCCGCGTGGCGACAGTGGACTCGGCGGCCACTGCGATCGATCCGGTGGTGGTGGCACCCGCCGGGATGTTCTGGACGTCAGCCATGGCTGTCGTGTTGCTCGCTTTCTTCTCTGTACGACGGTGGGCTCGGGCGGCGGATCAACCGACCGCGCCCTCCATCTGCAGCTCGATCAGCCGGTTGAGCTCCAGCGCGTACTCCATCGGCAGCTCCTTGGCGATCGGCTCCACGAAGCCGCGGACGATCATCGCCATGGCCTCGAACTCGGTCATGCCGCGCTGCATCAGGTAGAACAGCTGGTCGTCGGAGACCTTGGAGACGGTCGCCTCGTGGCCCATCGTCACGTCGTCCTCGCGGACGTCGACGTACGGGTAGGTGTCGGAGCGCGAGATCGTGTCCACGAGCAGCGCGTCGCACAGCACGTTCGACTTCGATCCGGCGGCACCCTCGCCGATCTCGACCAGACCGCGGTACGAGGTGCGGCCGCCGCCACGGGCCACCGACTTCGACACGATGTTGGAGGAGGTGTTCGGCGCCATGTGGACCATCTTCGAGCCGGCGTCCTGGTGCTGGCCCTCACCCGCGAAGGCGATCGAGAGGGTCTCGCCCTTGGCGTGCTCGCCCATCAGGTAGACGGCCGGGTACTTCATCGTGACCTTGGAGCCGATGTTGCCGTCGATCCACTCCATGGTGGCGCCCTCGTACGCGACGGCGCGCTTGGTCACCAGGTTGTAGACGTTGTTCGACCAGTTCTGGATGGTCGTGTAGCGGCAGCGGGCGCCCTTCTTCACGATGATCTCGACCACCGCGGAGTGCAGCGAGTCCGACTGGTAGATCGGGGCGGTGCAGCCCTCGACGTAGTGGACGTAGGCGTCCTCGTCGACGATGATCAGCGTCCGCTCGAACTGGCCCATGTTCTCGGTGTTGATCCGGAAGTAGGCCTGCAGCGGGATCTCGACGTGCACGCCCTTCGGCACGTAGATGAAGGAGCCGCCGGACCACACGGCGGTGTTCAGCGAGGCGAACTTGTTGTCACCGGCGGGGATGACGGTGCCGAAGTACTCCTTGAAGAGCTCCGGGTGCTCCTTCAGCGCGGTGTCGGTGTCCAGGAAGATGACGCCCTGCTCCTCCAGGTCCTCGCGGATCTGGTGGTAGACGACCTCGGACTCGTACTGGGCCGCGACACCGGCGACGAGGCGCTGCTTCTCCGCCTCGGGGATGCCGAGCTTGTCGTACGTGTTCTTGATGTCCTCGGGCAGGTCCTCCCAGGACTGGGCCTGCTTCTCGGTCGACCGCACGAAGTACTTGATGTTGTCGAAGTCGATGCCCGACAGGTCGGAGCCCCAGTTCGGCATGGGCTTCTTGCCGAACAGGCGCAGGCCCTTCAGGCGGAGCTTGAGCATCCACTCGGGCTCGGACTTCTTGCCGGAGATGTCCCGGACGACGTCCTCGGACAGGCCGCGCTTGGCCGAGGCGCCGGCCACGTCGGAGTCGGCCCAGCCGTACTCGTACTTGCCAAGCCCCTCGAGCTCCGGGTGGGTGGTCTCAGTGGGCGCAGTCATGCGGGGTTCCTCCCGGCCTTGCTGGTGGTTGGTGGCGTGTTTCCGGTGCCTGCCGCGGCGCGGTCCGCGTGCGGGATGAAAGTCGTACAGACGCCGTCACCATGGGCGATGGTTGCGAGGCGCTGTACATGGGTGCCGAGCAGTTGCGAGAAGACTTCCGTCTCGGCCTCGCACAGCTGCGGGAACCGCTCGGCGGTGTGGGCCACCGGGCAGTGGTGCTGGCAGAGCTGTTCGCCGGGGGCACCGGGGGCACTGCGCGCGGTAGCAGCGTACCCGTCCTCGGTCAGCGCCCTGGCCAGGGCCTTGGCCCGGTCCTGGGGCGGCAGGTCCTTCAGGGCGTCGGCGTACCGCTCGGCCTGCGCGGCCACGCGGGCGCGGGCGAAGTCGCCGACGGCCGCCTCGCCCCGCTCCCCGCCGCCCGCGGCGCGCGCGATCCAGGAGATCGCGTCCGCGGCGAGCTGGTCGTAGGCCTGGTCGAAGGCGTCGCGCCCGCAGTCGGTGAGCACGAATACCTTCGCGGGGCGGCCCCGGCCGCGGGCCCCGTAGACGCGCTGCTGCCGCGGCTCGACGACGCCCTCGGCGACGAGGGTGTCGAGATGGCGGCGGACGGCGGCCTGGGTGAGGCCGAGCCGCTCGGCGAGTGCGGCGGCGGTGGAGGGGCCGTGGTCGAGGATGGAGCGCGCGACCTTGTCCCGGGTGCCGTGCTCGCCGCTCAGGGCGGCGGCACGCTGCTCTGCGGGCAGCACGGAATGAGCGGCCGCCACGGCCGCGTCCTCCTGCTCCCGGTGGCCCTGGGGACCCTCACGCAGAGTTTTCACAACGCCATTGTTGCGTAATTCACCGCCGAGGCTGGGACCCGGACGTGTACCACCCGGAGCCGGGCACCCCGGGCCGGACCTACGGCCGCGAGGGCGGGTTCCTGCACGACGCCGCCGACTTCGA